>NZ_LHCD01000017.1:0-111661 GCF_001262595.1 Methylobacterium sp. ARG-1 | reverse complement strand
CGCTCGAAGGCCGGCTCGTCACAGATCCGCACCCGCCGCAGAACCGGGGCGCCGTCCGGATCGAATCGGCGCCGGACAAAGTCCCGGCACGCCTCGGGCGGGGCCGCCGAGAAATGCGGGCGCCGGAATTCCGGTTCGGGGGGCGGAGGCGGTGGGGGCGGTGGCCGCCGCTCGCGCTCGTAGCCCTCGGTCGGGCCGCCATAGCCGTGCGGCGGGTAGGGGCCGTCGAAATCGGCAGCGCGCGCCGGGGCGGCGGCGAGCAGCAGGGCGCAGAATCCCGCACGCCCAATGACATCGCGGAGGGGCACTGTAGGGCCTCGACAGGGACAGGCGGCGGGGATCGCAGCCATCGATGCCGGAGATTGCGCCGCGCCGGCTGAACCCCTGCCGCGTCCCCGGTTGCCCGCCGTTCAGCCGGCTTCCGGGCTATCCCTCTGCCGCGGCGGGCCTCAGTTCTGCATCGCCTTGATCTCGCACTGGGCGTATTCCCCGCTCGCCTTCACGTAGGCGTTGAGCTTCTGGACATAAGCCTCGGCGATCGGCCGGAATGCCTGCGCCTGCAGATTGTAGGCCTTGACCGCGTCGTTGAAGCTGTAGGCCTCCCAGCCGGGGCAGCCGTCCTTGGCGTCGAGGCAGGCCGGCTTCTCGGGCAGGGCGGGCTTGACCGGCCGCGCCGAGGCCGGCGGCGGCTCGGGCGGCTTGCAGGCCGTGGCCGCCGGGGCTGCGGCCGGCGGCGGCGCACCCTTGTCCGGGGCCGCCTTGGGCGCCGCCAGCGCGAGGGTGGGCGCGAGCATGCCCGCGATGAGGAGAAGCGTGCCGCGCATAGCCCGTATCACTCCGCTGCGGCCCGAGACCGCCGGTGGCGGGTTCTGCGGCATCACGCGGACGGCGACAAGGGTTCCGACACCGCGGCTCTGGTGGGGGCCGCACGCGAGGCGGCCACGCGATCCCGGCCCGATCCGCCCGGCCTGGCGGTCCGGCCCGTGGCGCGCGCGCCGCGCAGGAGCGCGAGAGCGGGCATCAGCAGCCCGGTCGCCAGGACCCACCAGGCCGGGCGGATCGGGCCGGAGAAGTCGAGATTGGCCGCCAGAACGAGGCTGGCTGGAACGCCGCTGGCGAGCCCGTACCAGGCCGCCTCGAGCCCGGCCGTGGCGAGGCCGCCGAGGATCGCGAGGAGCAGGAGCGACCAGGGCCGCTCCGGCAGCTTGAACCGCCGCATCGCCCGCCACCCCATCAGCAGCAGGAACAGCCCGGCGGAGAAGACCGGGTCGCTGACGTCGATCTTCGACTGCAGGAAGTAATGGACCAAGGCCAGCACCGCGATCGTGTAGACGAGCCGGTGCAGCCGGTGCCAGTTCGGCCCCAGGTTGCGGATCGCCGCATCCGTGGAGGTCAGCCCCAGGGCGATCAGCCCGATCAGCGCCACGAAGCCGATCGTCAGGTAGAGCCGCAGGGCGATCTCGCTGGCAACCTTGGTCAGGACCAGGTTCTGATCGACCGCGTAGAGCGCGAGATGCGCCACCGCGTAGGCCATCACGGTGATGCCGAGCATGCGCCGGACCAGGAGCACCTTCCCCCAATCGGCGATGCGGCGCAAAGGCGAGATCGCGAGCGAGAAAAGCAGGAAGCGCACCGCCCACTCGCCGGTGGCGTGGATCAGCGCGGTGATCGGCTTGGCGCCGAGCGCGTCGAGCCGGAACGCGGCCGCGAGGTACAAAGCCGGCGCGATGCAGGCCAGGAACACCGCGAGCTTCAGCCAGGAAAGGCGTCCGGCGCGGTCGAGCCAGGGGAGGGGAACGGCCAGGCGGTCGATCATCGTTTTCGGACTTGGCCTTCTGACATCGGGAGCGACGTGCCGCTCGGGCCAGGATATGGAGAGCGAAACCGGCGCTTCTGCGGATGGCTCCGCGAACGGGTTGGTTCGCCGCGGTTCG
Source organism: Methylobacterium sp. ARG-1 (assembly GCF_001262595.1). Classification (NCBI taxonomy): domain Bacteria; kingdom Pseudomonadati; phylum Pseudomonadota; class Alphaproteobacteria; order Hyphomicrobiales; family Methylobacteriaceae; genus Methylobacterium; species Methylobacterium sp. ARG-1. The sequence continues at coordinate 109,727 of NZ_LHCD01000017.1, read as the reverse complement.
CTCCGGGTTACGCCGGACTGGTTGACCTCGCCGCCCCGGTGCCGAGATAGCCGATGGACGGACACCGGATGGATCCCATGCAGTACCGCAATCTCGGCCGCTCCGGCCTCAAGGTCTCGCCGATCTGCCTCGGCACGATGATGTTCGGCGGGCCCACCGACGAGGCCACGGCCGGCCGCATCGTCGGGAGTGCCCGGGAGGCGGGCATCAACTTCATCGACACGGCCAATGTCTACACCGAGGGCCGCTCGGAGGAGATCACCGGCCGGGCGATCAAGGGCGACCGCGCCGCCTGGATCCTCGCCACCAAGGTCGCCAACCCGACCGGCCTGGGCGTCAACGACCGCGGCCTCTCGCGCGTCCACGTCATGAAGGCCGCCGAGGACAGCCTGCGCCGGCTCGGCACGGATGTCATCGACATCTACTACCTCCACAGGGAGGACCACGACACGCCCCTGGCCGAGACCGTGCGGGCGATGGCCGACCTCGTGCGGGCGGGCAAGATCCGCCATTTCGGCGTCTCGAACCACCGATCTTGGCGGGTCGCCGAGATCTGCCGGCTCTGCGACGAGATCGGCATCGACCGGCCGGTGGTGAGCCAGCCCTATTACAACGCCTTCAACCGCATGCCCGAGACCGAGCACCTGCCGGCCTGCGCCCATTACGGGCTCGGCGTCGTCCCGTACTCGCCGCTCGCCCGCGGGGTTCTGACCGGCAAGTACGACCCGGACGCCCCGCCGCCGGCCGAATCCCGTGCTGGCCGTCAGGACACCCGGATGATGCAGACCGAGTGGCGTCCGGAGTCCCTGCGCATCGCCCGGACCCTGAAGGAGCATGCCGAGGCCCGCGGCATCACGGCCGGGCAATTCGCCACCGCCTGGGTGCTGAACAACCGCTTGATCACCGGCGTCATCGCCGGGCCGCGCACCGAGGCGCAGTGGCAGGAATATCTCGGCGCCCTCGACTACGCCTTCACTCCGGAGGACGAGACCCTGGTGGACGGCTTCGTGGCCGCCGGGCACCCGACCACCCCGGGCTACAACGATCCGGCCTATCCGCTGGAGGGGCGGATCCCGCGGAACGTCTGACCGGGGAGGGTGATGGAACCCGGCCGGCGCTCACCCGGGCCGCGATCGCAGCCTCTCCCACCCAGCCCTCTCATCCTGAGATGCCCGCGCCAGCGGGCCTCGAAGAGCCCTATAGGGATCGCGCGGCCGGCTGGCGTGCTCTTTTCGAGGGCTCCGCTTCGCCGCACCATCTCGGGATGGGGGCGAGCGTGGTACAACCGGCCCAACAGGTTCTCACGAGGTCGTTCCTGGCACGCGGGTCGAGCGTGAGTTCAGCTTGCCCAGGCTGGCGGCCAACTCGGTCGACGCCTCGGAGACGGCCTTCGCGACGGTGACGAAGCCGCGCTCGTTCAGCGCCTGCGCCAAGTCCGCGAGTTCGATCTCGAGCTGGCGGGTGAGCACGTGCTCGCCGAGGCTCGACAGGGTGCGGTTGGCGACATCGGCGAGCCTGTCCGCCGTCGGCTGCCCGACATGACGGAGTAGGATCGCCAGGGTCTTCACCGCCTCCGTGAGGGTCTGGGACTGGATCGACTCGGAGGCCACCACGATCACGGCTTCGAGGGCGTCGGTCGCGATGATCGGCGCGGCATCCGCGTAGACGATGCAGGATGTCGGATCTTCGAGCGGCCGGGTCTCGTCCGCGCTCCAGTGCGCGATGATGTCCCGCAGGGCCTGGATGACCGAGAGGCCGGGGCTGGGATTGGATTTCGACGTCGAGACCGAGGTCCAGGCGATGGTCGAGAGCTGGTGCAGGCCGTAGGCGGCATCGTGCTGCAGGTCGCGTCCGTCGTCGTAGCTGAGCGCGGCCAGCGTCTCTCCGATGAGGCGCTCGCGCGCTGCCGCGTCGAGCGTCGTGCCGGGCCTGCATCGCAGCCGGAACAGGGGATCGTCGACGGCGCGATACGTCCCGACCGGGATGACGCATTCGACCTCGACCGCCTCGCAGCCATGCCGCTTCACGGCCTCTTCGATGCGCGGGAGGTCGAGGCTGACCACGTAGCCGCTCTCCCGCGAGCGGATCAGCGCGGCCACGGGCCAATCCTGCCGCGCCGTCCTCCGGGTGGCCGCAAGCGTCCGGAGATCGTCGTCGCGGGCCTCCAGAACCCGGTCGTGGATGAACTGGATGATCTGCGCCGGCCGCATCTGATCGATCGTGTTGTAGATCATCACGATGATGAGGCAGAGGGCCGAGGTGGTCAGCAGCAGGGCCAGCGTGGTCCCGAAAACGGGCCGGTGAAAGCCGGTGTTCGTCACCAGCGTCATCAGGACGAAGACCGACAGGCCGACGAAATACCCGAAATAGAACTGGTTCGTGCGCCGGGCCATGAACTGGTCGGTGACCTGCGCGGTCAGGGCGGCCGCCCCCTGTTGGACGGCGAGGAGCAGGAGCGAGAAGGTGATCGAGGTGACGGTGATGATGCTCGATGCCACCGTCGTCAGGAGGCTTCCCAGGGCCGCCCTGTCGCCGAGCAATTCCCCGAGCCAGCGGAAGCCCGCCGGCGCATCGCCCCCAGACCAGGACCGATCCGCCAGATAGACCAGGGCGTTCAGGCCCACAAAGCCGATGACGGTCGCGAGCGGCAGGGCAAGGAACTGCCGGAAGGACCGCCTTACAGCGCTGACGAAGCGGCCCGGGACCGACTTGATCGTCTTCATGCTGCGCTATCACCCGGGATCGATTGCTGTCCGGGTGATGTATAGCAAACTTGACCGAGCCATCGCGCCGGCATCGACCCGGGACGGGCCCCAACCTATCGCATGGTCTCCGGCAGGTGCTGGATCGGGTTCGTGCGCGCGGGCGCACCCTGGCCCTGCACCGTTCCGTCCGATTGCATCACGTCGGTCGAGGATTGGATCGCGCTCGGTGGGGAGACCTGGCTGCTCCCGCGGGCTGCGCCATCACGCTCCGATGCCGGCGGCAGCGTTGCCGGTGTCGGTTGGTCGATCCGGCTGGAGGCCGACTGAGACAGGGCCGGAGCGGTCAAGGCGAAGCTCCCGGACACGGCACCCAGGACGAGGGCCCGCCCGATCCAACGAGCGTACGGTCCGGGAGAGGGGGTTCGGGTCGTCATCGCTCGATCCATCCGTTCGAAGCAGCGCGCCGGCGCCTTTACGTTCGGTCGGAAATGCACCTACGCCACGGGCGTTCCCCCGCCTCGCCGCAACTCCGAGACACCGGAGCCTGAAGCGGCGAAGCGGGTCGTGCGAGCGTCTGTGTGCCACGTTTCCGGCTTGCCGGCGGCGCGTCACAATTCTCCGTGCCGGACATCCGCACGGTCGAGATCTGCGCGTTTGGGACCTCGCCCCAACTGACCCGCCGAGGCGAATGCGGAAGGGTCGCGCGTCCCGGCTCGTCAAGCACAGGTGCACGAGAGCCGGCATTGCGCGATGGCCGCCGAATGCAGCCACGTTCACGCGCCGACCCGACAGATCGCTGATCTACCTTGCGCTCGGGACTGACCGCGGCTATCTATCCATCCAACAGTTCTGATGGCAGTCGAGAGGCTGCGGTTCGGGAGTGGGCCCCACCGGGTCCGCTCTTTTTTTTCGCCGCGTCAGGTTTGATCGCGCGGGGACCGCAGGCCGGGACGTGCCGCCCAGGACGCCGCAAGGGTTGCGCGCTGATATCCATGTCGTCCGAGATCGAAGCGGATCTGTCCGAGAAGCGCCTCGTCCGCGAGAGCGGCGTCGCCGCTCGCGTGGTGCAGGTGATCGAGGGGCCGGTCCAGGGCCTCGGCTTCCGGCTGGTCCGCGTGAAGGTGACCAACACCAATGGCTGCACCGTCCAGATCATGGCGGAGCGGCCGGATGGCACCTTCACGATCGACGATTGCGAGGCGGTGAGCCGGGCGATCTCGCCGGTGCTCGACGTCGACGATCCGGTGGGCACCGCCTACAACCTCGAGATCTCCTCCCCGGGGATCGACCGGCCGCTGGTGCGGGTCTCGGACTTCGCCCGTTGGGCCGGCTACGAGGCCAAGGTTGAGCTGAGCCCGCCGCTCGACGGCCGCAAGCGGTTTCGCGGCATCCTGGGTGCGCCGGACACCGAGAAGCTGACCGTCCCGATCGACCTGCCCGACGTGAAGGAAGGACTGCCGAGCCGGATCGACCTGCCGCTTCGGGATCTCGCCGAGGCGCATCTCGTCCTCACCGACGAGCTGATCCGCGAATCCCTGCGTCGCGGCGGCCCGCCGGCCGACGATGCGGACGAACTGGACGAGGATGACGAGGCCGAGGACGACGCGCCGGCGGCCCCCGCCCGGCCCGCGCCGAAGCCGCAGGGGCCGAAGGGCAAGGCCGCCAAGGCCGACTCGAAGGCCCCGAAAGAGAAGAAACCGCCCCGCACCGGCCCCAAGAAGCCGGTCGTGTCCAAGGCGTCCCGGCTCAAGAGCCGCGACGACCTGCATTGAATTGAGATTTGGGCTTGGCCGCCCGCGGGCGGCCGGCACGAAGACTTGACGGAAGAGAAGGACCGACACCGATGGCCGTCGTCAGCGCCAACAGGCTCGAACTCCTCCAGATCGCCGACGCGGTCGCCCGCGAGAAGGTGATCGACCGCTCCATCGTGATCGACGCGATGGAGGAGGCGATCGCCAAGGCGGCGCGCTCCCGCTACGGCGCGGAGACCGACGTTCACGCCGAGATCGACAACAAGACCGGGGCCCTCCGCCTGTCGCGGCACCTGCTGGTGGTCGATCAGGTGGAGAACGACGCCCGCGAGATCACCCTGGATCAGGCCCGCCGCTACAACCCGGGCGCACTGGTCGGCGACGTGATCTCCGACACCCTGCCGCCCTTCGATTTCGGCCGCGTCGCCGCCCAGTCGGCCAAGCAGGTCATCGTCCAGAAGGTCCGCGACGCCGAGCGCGCCCGCCAGTTCGATGAGTACAAGGACCGCATCGGCGAGATCCTCAACGGCATCGTCAAGCGGGTCGAGTACGGCAACGTCATCGTCGATCTAGGCCGGGGCGAGGGCATCGTCCGCCGGGACGAGATGATCCCGCGCGAGACCTTCCGTCCGGGCGACCGCATCCGCTCCTACCTGTTCGACGTACGCTCGGAGGTCCGCGGCCCGCAGATCTTCCTGTCGCGCTCGCACCCGCAGTTCATGGCCAAGCTGTTCGGCCAGGAAGTGCCCGAGATCTACGACGGCATCGTCGAGGTGAAGGCGGTGGCCCGTGATCCGGGCTCCCGCGCCAAGATCGCGGTGATCTCCCGCGACGGCAGCATCGACCCCGTGGGCGCCTGCGTCGGCATGCGCGGCTCGCGCGTGCAGGCTGTCGTCGGCGAGCTCCAGGGCGAGAAGATCGACATCATCCCGTGGTCCGAGGACGAGGCGACCTTCATCGTCAACGCCCTCCAGCCGGCCGAGGTGGTGAAGGTCGTGCTCGACGAGGAGGCCGACCGCATCGAGGTGGTGGTGCCGGACGACCAGCTGTCGCTGGCCATCGGCCGCCGGGGCCAGAACGTGCGCCTGGCCTCGCAGCTCACCGGCTGGGACATCGACATCCTGACCGAGGCCGAGGAATCCGAGCGCCGCCAGAAGGAATTCGCCGAGCGGACCCAGGTGTTCATGGAGGCGCTCGACGTCGACGAGACCGTCGGCCAGCTGCTGGCGGCGGAAGGCTTCCGCAACGTCGAGGAGATCGCCTACGTCGACATCCAGGAGCTGTCCGGCATCCAGGGTCTCGACGAGGAGACCGGCGCCGAGATCCAGGCCCGCGCCCAGGATCACCTCGCCCGGATCGAGCAGGAGCACGATGCCCGTCGCACCGAGCTCGGCGTCGCCGACGAGCTGCGCGAGATCGAGGGCATCACCACGCCCATGATGGTCGCGCTCGGCGAGAACGACGTGAAGACCGTCGAGGACCTGGCGGGCTGCGCCACCGACGACCTCGTCGGCTACACCGAGGGCCGCGGCCCGGACGCCGTGCGCCACGCCGGCTATCTCGACGGGTTCGAGCTGTCGCGGGCCGAGGCCGAGGGCCTGATCATGGCCGCCCGCCTCAAGGCCGGCTGGATCGAGGCGCTGCCCGAGCCGGAGGCCGAGGAGGGTGCCGAGACCGCCGAAGGGGAGGAGACCGCCGAGCCGACGGCGGCCACCCCGGCCGAGGCCTGAGCGGGAGGCTGCGGCGGACGCGCTCATGGCCGAGGTCGACACGACCCCGCCCGATGAGGGGCAGGATCCGGGACTCGATCCCGGGGGGCTCGACAGCGGCCCCGGCCGGCGCGTGCCGCAGCGGACCTGCATCGTCACGCGCGTCGTCCAGCCGCCCGAGGCGATGATTCGGTTCGTGCGCGGCCCGGACGGCAGCGTCGTGCCGGACCTGCGCGCCAAGCTGCCCGGCCGCGGCGCCTGGATCAGCGCCCGGCGCGACGCGGTCGCCACGGCGGTGCGCAAGAACCTGTTCCCGCGGGCGTTCAAGGGACCGGCCCAGGCCGGCCCCGACCTGCCCGACCGGATCGTCGTCGGTCTGCGCGAGGATTTGCGGCAGGCGATCGCCATGGCCAACAAGGCGGGATGCGTGGTCGCAGGCTTCTCGAAGGTCGAGGCCGCGATCGGCGGCCAGCCCGGCGCGGTGGCCCTGATCCATGCGGCGGAAGCCAGTCCAGACGGCCGTCGCAAGATCGCCGCGGCCTTGTACCGGCGGCACGGTGAGGCCATGTCAAGGATACCGATCATCGACGACCTGTCCGAAGATGAATTGGACATGGCCTTAGGTCGGGATCATGTGATACACGCTGCGCTCGTCGCAGGAGCCGGAGCTGCCGGCTGCCTGTCGCGTTGGCGTCGGCTACGCTCCTTCGAGGGCGCCGCCGCGGCGACCGAGGAGCCCGATCCAGCCCGAATCGGCGGGGTCGACGAAGCCTCACGTTGACGACGCACCAGGACGAATTTGGCCGGCGCCACCGGGTGTCGGTTCACGGGACGATGGAAACCCTCAGGGTTCAGGCTGAATGAGCGACACGAACAACCCGGGCGACAAGACTCTGAACAGGACTTCTCCGAAGCCGCTCTCCCTCAAGCGGCCGATCGAGGCAGGCACCGTGCGTCAGAGCTTCTCCCATGGCCGCTCCAAGCAGGTCGTGGTCGAGACGGTCAAGCGCCGCGGCGTCGGCGCGGCCCCGGCCGCCCCTGCCCGTGAGCCTGCGCCCGCCCCGCGCCCGGCTCCGACCGCCGCTGCGGCCCCGCCGCGCCCGGCCCAGCGCTCGGCGTCGGGTGTCGTGCTGCGCACGCTGAGCGAGCAGGAGAGCGCCGCCCGCGCCGCCGCCCTCGCCGACGCGAAGCGCCGCGAAGCCGAGGCCCGTCAGAAGGCCGAGGCCGAGGCTGAGGCGCGCCGCAAGGAGGCCGAGGAGCAGGCCCGCCGCGAGCGCGAGGCCGCCGAGGAGCGCCGTCGCGAGGAGGAGGCCCGCAAGGCCGCCGCCGCCGAGGCTGCCCGCGCTGCCGAGGAGGCCGCCAAGGCCGCCGCCGCCGCGAATACGGCCGCCGCTGCCGAGGCCGCTGCGCCCACGCCGGCCGCCCCCGCGGCTGCCGCCCCCGCCGCGCCGGCGAGCCCGGCCGCCGCGCCCGCTCGCCCGTCGGCGACCCGTCCGATGCCGGCGCGTCCGAGCACTGTCGCTCCGGTCCGCCAGCCCGAGGCTGCCCGTCCGGCCGCCCCCGCGGCTGCGCGTCCGGCCGCTGCCGCCCCGGCCGCCCCGGCGGCGCGTCCGCCGCTGACTGCCCGTCCCGCCACCGGCGAGCCGCGCAAGACCATCACGGCCGATTCGCGCAAGCCCCGCGACCTTAACTTCATGGCGCGGCCCGCCCCGGCACCCGAGCCCGAGAAGAGCGCCACGCCGACGACCGCCGCGCGTCCCGCCGGCGCTGCCGCCGCGGCGCGTCCCGCCGGCCGCGGTGCGCAGACCAACGAGGACGAATCCGAGACCAAGCGGGTGATCCGCCGTCCCGGCATGCCGCTCAAGATCATCGCGCCGCCCAAGACGCCGAAGTCGCCGGGCGGGGACCGCAACCGCGGCCGCCTGACCATCGCGACGGCGACGTCCGGTGAGGACGAGCGCACCCGCTCGGTCGCCTCGTTCCGCCGCCGCCAGCAGCGCATGAGCGGCCGCGGCCAGGTCGAGCAGAAGGAGAAGCTGTCCCGCGAGGTGACGATCCCCGAGACGATCACCATCCAGGAACTCGCCAACCGCATGTCGGAGCGGGCCGTGGACGTGATCCGTCTGCTGATGAAGCAGGGCGAGATCCACAAGATCACCGACGTGATCGACTCGGACACCGCCCAGCTCATCGCCGAGGAGCTCGGCCACACCGTCCGCCGCGTCGCAGAGTCCGACGTCGAGGAAGGCCTGTCGTCCGACGAGCCGGATCTGGAGGAGGATCTCGATCCTCGTCCGCCCGTTGTCACCATCATGGGCCACGTCGATCACGGCAAGACCTCGCTGCTCGACGCGATCCGCAAGGCGAACGTGGTGGAGGGCGAGGCCGGCGGCATCACCCAGCATATCGGCGCCTACCAGGTCGCGGCGCCGTCCGGCGACATGATCACCTTCATCGACACCCCGGGCCACGCGGCGTTCACGTCGATGCGTGCCCGCGGCGCCAAGGTCACCGACATCGTGGTGGTCGTGGTGGCGGCCGATGACGGCGTGATGCCGCAGACCATCGAGGCGATCCAGCACGCCAAGGCGGCGGGCGTCCCAATGATCATCGCGATCAACAAGATCGATAAGCCGGACGCGAACCCCCAGCGGGTCCGCACGGAGCTGCTGCAGCACGACATCCAGGTCGAGTCGATGGGCGGCGAGACCCTGGAATTCGAGGTTTCGGCCAAGACCGGCGACGGTCTGCCGGAGCTGCTGGAGGGCATCCAGATCCAGGCCGAGATCATGAACCTGCGCGCCAACGAGAAGCGCGACGGCGAGGGCACGGTCATCGAGGCCCAGCTCGACCGCGGTCGCGGTCCGGTGGCGACCGTGCTGGTCCAGCGCGGCACCCTGTTCACCGGCGACATCGTCGTGGCCGGTGCCGAGTGGGGCCGCGTGCGCGCCCTGATCGATGATGTCGGCGAGAACGTGCAGTATGCCGGCCCGTCGGTGCCCGTGGAGGTCCTCGGCTTCAACGGCACGCCCGATGCCGGCGACCGCGTGACCGTGGTGTCGAGCGAGGCCCGGGCCCGTGAGGTCACCGAGTACCGCGCCCGCCAGAAGCGCGAGCGGCAGAATGCCCGTACCGGCGGTGCCAACCGCTCGCTGGTCGACATGATGCGCGACCTCAAGGAAGGCGCCGGCCGCAAGGAGCTGCCGGTTGTCATCAAGGGCGACGTGCAGGGTTCGGTCGAGGCGATCGCGGGTGCCCTGGAGAAGCTCGGCAACGGCGAGGTCGCGGCCCGCATCCTCCTGTCGGGTGTCGGCGGCATCACCGAGTCGGACATCACCCTGGCTCAGGCGTCGAAGGCGGTCGTGATCGGCTTCAACGTGCGCGCCCTCAAGGAGGCCCGCGAGGCCGCCGAGCGGGCCGGTATCGATATCCGCTACTACAACATCATCTACGACCTTGTGGACGACATCAAAGCCACGCTGTCGGGGATGCTGCCGCCGACGCTGCGCGAGGAGCGCCTGGGCGAGGCGTCGATCCAGGAGGTCTTCGAGGTCTCCAAGGTTGGCAAGGTCGCGGGTTGCCGCGTCACCGACGGTATCGTGGAGCGCGGCGCGCATGTCCGCCTCATCCGCGACAGCGTCGTGATCCACGAGGGCAAGCTCAAGACCCTCAAGCGGTTCAAGGACGACGCGAAGGAGGTCACCTCCGGTCAGGAGTGCGGCATGGCCTTCGAGAACTTCGAGAACATGCGCGCGGGCGATGTCATCGAGTGCTACCGGGTCGAAGAGATCCGTCGCACCCTCTGAAATCCCGGACCTCGTCCGGACAGGGCGGTCGCGGCCTCAGCCGCGGCCGTCTTTTCTTTTTCGCGCATCTCTCTTTTGTTGGACGTGAACCGGCCGCCCCGCGGCGTCGGCCCGAGACAGAATGGCCCAGAAACCCACATCCACCGGCCCCTCGCAGCGCCAGCAGCGCGTGGCCGAACTCGTTCGCCACGCCCTCGCGGAGGTGCTCCAGCGTGGCGACATCCAGGATCCGGTGCTCAACACGCATGTCGTGACCGTGCCGGAGGTGCGGATGTCGCCGGACCTGAAGCTCGCCACCGCCTACGTGATGCCGCTCGGCGGCGTCGACGAGGCGCCGGTGATCGCCGCGCTGGACCGCCACCGCAAGGTGCTGCGCCAGGAGGTGGCCCGGCGGGTGAACCTGAAATTTGCGCCCGAGCTGCGCTTCCTGCGCGACGAGACCTTCGACGAGGCGGCCCGCATCGACAAGCTGCTGCGCGACGAGCGCGTCAAGCGCGACCTCGTCCCCGAGCGGGACGGCGACGAGCCTGAGGACGACGAACCGGAGACCGGTCGGGGGCATTGATCCCCGACGGCACACGGACAGGAACGGGGCAACGACCCCGGGGGACACGAGGACATGACGGTTTCCATCGAAGATCATCCGCCGGCCGAGCGCGCGGCCTCCGGTCCGGGCGTCGAGCGCCGGGGCCCGGAGGAGCGCCGTCCGCAGCGCGGGCCGCGGCCAGATCGGCCCAAGCGCCGGGACGTGTCGGGCTGGGTCATCCTCGACAAGCATGTCGGCATGACCTCGACCCACGCCGTCGCGGTGGTGAAGCGCGCCTTCAACGCCAAGAAGGCCGGCCATGCCGGCACCCTCGACCCCCTTGCCTCGGGCATCCTGCCGATCGCGCTGGGTGAGGCGACCAAGACCGTCCCGTTCGTCATGGACGGCCGCAAGGCCTACCGGTTCACCGTGCAATGGGGTGTCGAGACCGACACCGACGATGCCGAGGGCCGGGCGGTCGCCACCAGCGACACACGTCCCGAGCGGGCGGCCGTCGAGGCGGCTCTGCCGGCCTTCGTCGGCGCGATCGAGCAGGTGCCGCCGCGCTATTCCGCGATCAAGATCCAGGGCGAGCGCGCCTACGACCTGGCCCGCGAGGGCGAGACCGTGGAGCTGGTCGCCCGGCCTGTGCAGATCGACCGTCTCGCCGTGGTTGAGCATGACGGCGAGCGCACCGTGATCGAGGCCGAGTGCGGCAAGGGCACCTATGTCCGCGCCCTGGCGCGCGACCTCGGCCGGATGCTCGGCTGCTACGGCCACGTCTCGGCCCTGCGCCGGACCCGGGTCGGGCCGTTCTCGGAAGCCGAATCCTGCGCCGCCGCCGGCCTGACCGAGGGCGGCCCCGAAGCCGCGCTGGCACATCTGCGGCCGGTGGAGACCGCGCTCGACGCGATCCCCGAGGTGGCGGTCTCCCGCGACCTCGGCCTGCGCCTGATGCGCGGCCAGTCGGTGATCCTGCGCGGCCGGGACGCGCCCGTGGAGGGCAAGGCCTTCGCGACCTGCGGCGGCATCCTGGTCGCGGTGGGCGATGTCGAGCGCGGCGAGCTGGTCCCGCACCGGGTGTTCCATCTCGGCGGCACCGCGCCGGTGCGCAACGTCTGACCGGGGAGCCCTGGGGTAGGAGACACGGTCACGCCGCGGCTTATCCGGGCCGCGGTGTGGCCCCGTCCGGTGGGGGCAACAGGTCAGACCGGTCAATTCCCAACTCACCCTGACGCGGAAAGCTCAGTCTTGCTTTCCGGTCGAAGACTCGTCCGCTGCCGCCCCGCACCGGAACCTGGGATCCAGGGCCGCCGACCTGCCAAGCGGTCGAACCGGCAGCGGTTCTGAATTGACGCCATTGGCGTCCCCTCCGGGTCCGGGCTCGCCTGCGGCGCCCAGGAATGACGGCGCGGGCTATCGGGTCTGCGGTATCAACCCTCGGAAGATCGTTCTTCCAACCTGCGTAAACCGTAACCCGGAGGGAGGGGGACGCGCGCTGCATCACAAAACGTGAGTCTCCCGCGGGTCGTAGCGTGGGCCCGCCACATCCGAACGCATTGCCCGACCAGCCCCGTCTGAGCCCGTCGGCGCTCAACCTGAGGCGCGTCGGCGCAGGCGGAACGAACCTCAGCGATGAAGCTTTGGCCCCGGCGACCGGCCCGGGGATACGATGAACGAACGCAGCTGTGATGTGGCGGTGATCGGGGCCGGGACCGCCGGGCTCGCCGCCTACCGGGCCGCCACCGAGGCGGGGGCGAGCGCTGTCCTGATCGAGCGCGGCCCGGGCGGCACGACCTGCGCGCGGGTCGGCTGCATGCCCTCCAAGCTCCTGATCGCGGCGGCCAAGGCCGCCCATGCGGCGCGCAACACCGACCTGTTCGGCATCCGCGTCACCGGCGTCGCGGTGGACGGGCGCGCGGTGCTCAAGCGGGTCCGCGCCGAGCGGGACCGATTCGTCGGTGGCGTCCTCGACGGCGTCGACGCCCTGCCGGAAGCGGCGTGCATCACCGGCAGCGCCCGGTTCGCCGATCGCGACAGCCTCACGGTCGACGATCACACCCGGATCGCCTTCCGCGCCGCCGTGATCGCCACCGGTTCGAGCCCCACCGTCCCGGCACCCCTGCGCGGGCTCGGCGACCGCCTCCTCACCACCGACACCCTGTTCGAGATCCCTGACCTCCCGGATTCGCTGGCCGTCCTCGGTGCGGGCGCGGTCGGCATCGAGATCGCCCAGGCGATGAGCCGGCTCGGAGTCCGCGTCACGGTGATCGATGCCGGCGATACCGTCGCCGGCCTGTCCGAACCGGATCTCGCCCGGCAGGCCGCCGAGATTTTCAGTGCCGAACTGGCGCTGCATCTTGGGGCGAAGCTCGGCTCCGCCACGCGCGACAGGGACGGTGTGCGCCTCGTCTGGACCGACCGGAATGGGCAGCCCCGAGAGACCCGGGCCGACCGGGTTCTCGCGGCGACCGGCCGTGCACCCAACCTGGGCGAACTCGGGCTCGAGTCGACAGGCCTGCGCCTCGGCGAGGGTGGTATGCCGGAATTCGACCGGCGCAGCCTGGTCTGCGCCGGCGCGCCGATCCTGATCGCGGGCGATGCCGATGCCTGGCGGCCGGTGCTGCACGAGGCGAGCCGCCAGGGCAGCATCGCCGGAGCGAACGCGGCGGCGCTGGCCGCCGGGCGCGCTGTTACGTCGCCGGAGCCCTGGACTCGTCTGACGATGGTCTTCACTGACCCGCAGGTCGCTGCGATCGGCGCACCCTACGCGGCCGACGCCCCCGGACGGGTCACCGGCACGGTCGATTTCTCGACCCAGGGTCGTGCCCGGGTCGACGGCGCGAATCACGGCGGGCTTCGGATCTGGGCCGACCGGGAGGGCCGGCTGCTGGGATCGGAGATGCTCGGGCCGGCGGTCGAGCATCTGGCGCATTTGCTGGCTCACGCGATCGGCGACGGGAAGAGCGCCGCGGCCATGCAGGACCAGCCCATATACCATCCTACAGTTGAAGAAGGTTTTTCCACCGCATTGTCTGAAATCACACAGTCGATTTGTCAGTCTTAATCTGGCCCCGACGCCATAGTGATATCGAGCTGATCTTGCCGCGAGCGGAAGCATTGCACTTCGCCCCTGCCCCAGTCATATCAGCCGAGATGAGCGGGGTTCTTTCCTGATGCCGCCGAAGCAGGCCCCCGAACGCGGCGTCGACCTCGACGTGCTCGCGCCCGATGCGTTGGATCGCCTCGACAAGGGCGTGATTGGACTCGATTCGGACGGTACCGTCGTGGTGTTCAGCGAGGGCGCCAGCGCGCTCTCGGGCCTGTCGCGTGAGGCGGTGCTCGGCCGCAACTATTTCCGCGAGGTGATGCCGGGCACGAATGTGCCGAACTTCCGCGGGCGCTTCCTGTCCGGGAGCCGCCGCGGCGCCCTGGACGAGAGCTTCGACTACGTGTTCGGCCGGTTGCCCCAGCCTCTGCGGGCCCGGGTCCACATGCGCCACGGCACCGCCGCCGAGACCGGCCCGGTCACCTGGCTGACCATCGACCCGATCGAGAGCCTCGGCGCCGGCCTGCCCCGCGAGGCCGTGATGGCCGCGATCGGCCGGCGGGTGCGCGCCGAGCCGGTGGATGCCAGCCATTGCGAGCGCGAGCCGATCCACATCCCGGGCTCGATCCAGCCCAACGCCGTGATGCTCGCGGCCGATGCCGAGACCCTGCACGTCCTGGCCTACTCGGCCAATATCGATGAGATTGTCGATCCCCGGAATCCGCCGCTCGCCGGCCGTCCCCTGGACGACGTGCTGCCCCGTGCCTTCGTCGAGGTCATCCGGGCGCGCCTGACCGCCGGCACCCTGGAGAACGGCCAATCCGCCCGCCGCCGGCTCACCCTGACCGGCCGCGCCGCGCCCTATTACGCCGTGGCCCACGCTCATGCCGGGCGGGTGATCGTCGAGCTGGAGCTCGAGCCTGAATCGGCCGACGACTTCCCGACCGCCAGCCAAGTCGATACCGAGCTTGCCGTCGGGCGCCTGCGCGCGGCCGAGACCCTGGTCGAGGCCGCCCAAATCGCCGCCCTGGAGATCCGCGCGCTCACCGGCTTCGAGGCCGTGCTGGTCTACCGGTTCGACGCCGACTGGAACGGTGAGGCGGTGGCCGAGGACAAGGTGCCCGGCTGGTCGCGCAGCCTGCTCGGCCTGCGCTTTCCCGCCTCCGACATCCCGGCCCAGGCCCGCGCCCTCTACACCCGGGCCAAGAACCGCTTCGTGATCGACCGCGACAGCGTCCCGGTCGGCCTGGTGGCGGCGCCCGGCGCCGGCAACGGCCCGATCGACCTCACCTTCGCCCAGCACCGCACGCTGTCGCCGATCCACTTGGAGTACCAGCGCAACCTGGGCGTGAATGGCTCGATGTCGATCTCGATCATGGTCGAGGGCCGGCTCTGGGGCCTGATGATCGGCCATCATCGCCGCCCGCATTACGTCACGCCCGAGACCCGCTCGGCCGCCACGGTGCTCACCGACGCCTTCGCGATGCGGGTGCAGGAGATCGAGTCGCGCCGGCTCTGGGAGGAGCGGCAGGCCCATCTCGCGGTCGAGAGCCGCCTGGTGCGCGAATTGACCCGTTCCGACGATTTCGTGGCCGCCCTGACCGCCGGCAACGCGACCCTGCTCGACCTGTTCAGCGCCACCGGCGCCGGCATCGTGGCGGGCGAGCGGGTGACGCTGATCGGCCGGTCGCCCCCCGCCGACATGGTCGGCCGGATCGCCGCCTGGCTGCGGGGCCGGCTTCCGGCCGGCGAGACCCAATACAGCAGCAGCAACTTCACCGCCGAGTATCTGGAGGCAGCCCCCTACCGGGAAATCGCCAGCGGTCTGCTCGCGGCCTTCGTGGACGAGTCGCGCGAGAATCTGCTGCTCTGGTTCCGGCCCGAAGTGCCCAGCACGGTGACCTGGGGCGGCGACCCGCGCAAACCGGTTCTCGCCGGTAGCGGCCCGGTGGCCCTGCTCCCGCGCCGCTCGTTCGAGCGCTGGGTCGAGGAGCGCACCGGCTTCGCCGCCGATTGGGCCGAATGGCAGGTCCATCTCGCCGGCTCGCTGGCCGAGGCGGTCGAGGGCGTGGTGCTGCGCCAGCGCCGCAAGATCGACGAGCTGACCAGCCTGCTCGCCGAGAAGGAGCGCCTGCTCGAGCAGAAGGACCTGCTGACCCGGGAGATCGACCACCGGGTCAAGAACTCCCTGCAGATCGTCTCGGCCTTCCTGCAGATGCAGCGCCGGCAGATCTCCGACGGCGAGGCCCGGCAGGCCTTCGCCGACACCTCGGCCCGGGTAATGAGCGTCGCGCGGGTGCACGACAGCCTCTACCAGGCCGAGCGCTTCGACGAGGTCGATCTCGGCCAGACCATCGAGAACCTGTGCAACGACCTCGCGGGCCTGGCCGGCGAGGGCCACGCCGTCGATCTCTCGGCCGAGCCCGGCCTGATGGTGCCCTACCGCAAGGCGGTGGCGCTCTCGCTGATCGCCACGGAGCTCGTCACCAACGCGTTCAAATACGCGGCCAACCCCACTGGCGGCGGACGCGTCGAGGTCAGCGTCTCGGCCTCCGGACCCGGCGAGGTCCAGCTCCGGGTCTGCGACGACGGGTCCGGCCTGCCCGACGACTGGGCCGAGGCCAAGGTGCGCGGCAAGGGCACGGGACTCGGGATGAAGCTGATCCGGGCGATGCTCGACCAGATCAACGCCCGTCTCGACGTGGCCAACAACCCGGGCGCGTGCTTCACCATCACTGCGTGATCGAAGCCGCTGCCGTTATTGCGCGCGCAGCGAAGCGAACCAGGGCGGCGCGCTCTCGGATCGTCGCGTGTCCCTCGGTTGCTTCGCCCCGCGCGCAAGGACGCGGTGGGAGCTTAGGCGTCCGCCTCCGCCAGCAGCCGGTCGACGAACTGCGCCAGGCCGGTGCGACGCGCGCGCTTCAGCCGCTCGGCCGAGAGAATGCCCTGGAGCGCCTGAAAGGCCGCCTGCAGGTCCTCGTTGACGATCACGTAATCGTACTCGCTCCAGCGCTGGATCTCGGTCCGGGCGTTGGCCAGCCGCTTCTCGATCGTCTCGGCCGAATCCTCGGCGCGGCGCTCGAGGCGCTGGCGCAGCTCGGCCATGCTGGGCGGCAGGATGAACACAGTCACGACGTCCTGGGCGAGCTTGGCCCGCACCTGGCGGGTGCCCTGGTAGTCGATGTCGAAGATCATGTCCCGGCCCGAGCCCAGGACCTTCTCCACCGGGCGGCGGGGCGTGCCGTAATAATTGCCGTGGACCTCGGCCCATTCGAGCAGGTCGTCGCGGCTGCGCAGGTCCTCGAACGCCTCGCGGTCGATGAAGTGGTAGTGCCGCCCGTCGATCTCGGAGGGCCGGCGCGCCCGGGTCGTAACGGAGATCGACACGTCGAGCGCCCAGGCCGGATCCTGCGCGATCGCCCGGGTCAGCGTGGTCTTGCCCGCCCCCGAGGGCGAGGACAGGATCAGAATCAACCCGCGCCGCGCGATGGTGTCGGAGACGTTCTTCGCCGGTCCGCTCATCCGCGTGGCTCCGTCGCGTGTCGCATATGGGGGTCCCAAGGATTCATTCGATGTTCTGGACCTGCTCGCGGAACTGCTCGACCACGGCCTTCAGGTCGAGCCCGATCCGCGACAGGCTGATGTCGTTGGCTTTGGCGCACAGGGTGTTGGCCTCGCGGCCGAATTCCTGGGCCAGGAAATCCAGGCGCCGGCCGATCGCGCCGCCGACGGCGAGCAGCTCGCGGGCGCTGGCGACATGGGCGTGCAGCCGGTCCAGCTCCTCGCGCACATCGGCCTTGCCGGCGAGCAGCATCGCCTCCTGGTGCAGGCGGTCCGGGTCCAGATTGGTCCCGCCCAACGCCTCGATGGCGGCGGCCAGCCGGGCACGCACCGCCTCGGGCTTGCGCGCCGGGTTGTCCTCGGCGGCCTGAGTTAGCGCGGCCATCCGGTCGACCTGTGCGGTGACGACCTCGGCGAGCTGACGCCCTTCGGCCCGGCGGGCCTCGACCAGGTCGGCCACCACCCGGACCACACCCTCGGCAAGATCCCGCGCGAAGGTCTCAGTCTCGGCCCCCGCCTCGTCCTCGACCTCGATCACCCCGCGCACGCCGAGCAGCCCGTCCATCGTGGCCGGTGCGACGCCCTCGGGCACCGGCACCCGGGCGACTGCCTGGGCGAGGCTCGCCAGCAGGGACTCGTTGATCCGCACCCGGGCGGCCTGCTCCGGCTTGGTCAGCGTCAGGGTCAGCTGGCACTGGCCCCGGGACAGGGTCTTCTGCAGGGCCGTGCGCGCGGTCTCGCCGAGCCCGTCATAGCCCGCCGGCACGCGAATGCGCACGTCGAGGCCGCGCCCGTTGACGCTCCGGACCTCCCAGGCCCATTGCACCGCCCCGGTGGTGCCCGCCGCCCGGGCGAAGCCGGTCATGCTTGCGATCTGGGCCATGTCGACCCCCGTTCTCGTGAAGATCCGGGCCTGTAGCACGGATCGCCCCAGGGGGAAGGGGTGGTGCGATGGAGTCCGATCACCACACGGTCATCGCGACCGGAGCAATCCGGCGATGCGCTGCGTTTTGCGATCGCGCTCTGCCCTGGGTCGCTTCGCTGCGCTCGCACTGAAGGAGCGCGCTATGGCCGCCCTAAGGCGCGTATCCCACCCTCTCACCTCAAGATGAGGGCATGGAAGGGAGATTGCTTCCTCCAATCCCGCTCCCCTGCACCGTCTATCGCCGGCCGCGCGGTACAGTCAGAACCGTGCCCTTTTAGGCAGCCTCGTAAAAGATGACGCGGCTTTCAGGCTTTAGCTGCTGAAGCAGGTCGAAGTCCGAGACGTTGGCCGTGAGAAGCGTGCAGCCCGTTCTAGCGGCGTGCAACAAGAGTGTGCAGTCGTACAGAGCCTTCGTGCGCCGATCACGCGCGTAGCCGCGCAAACGGCACAGGATGCCCGCGACGATCGCGGCGTCGATCAGGACGTCCCGGTCCGGCGAGTAGAGGCGGTGCAGCGGGATACCGTCGAGCAGCGCTCGGATCACCGCGACGTTCTTCGCGGTTTCGGGATGCGCGGGATCGAGAACGCCGATCGCATGCAGGATCTCCTGCATGGCGACGACGCTGTGATGGACCGTGCGCATTCTCAAGAGCGACCGCAGGGCGGTTGGCGTCTGCCCTTTGAGGCCGTGGATGTAGACGCCGGTATCGAGCATCAGCGGCCCGCCCGGCGCTGCCGTCACTCCGATGAAAGGAAGATCGCGCCGGGCGCGCGGACGAATTCCTTTCAGGTCACGACGAAGGCTGAGCTTCTCCGTCGACCGCGAGATTGGGAACACGGTTCAAAAACCGATATCGAGCTCGGGGTCCAGTTGGCCGTGCGCCGCCTCGAACGCATCCGCGAAGGCGTCCTCAAGGGCCAGGTTGGCGAGCGCGACAGTCAGCAGATCCGTGTTGGAGCTGAGGCCCGTCCGCCTCTTCGCTTGCCGGACCAGGCTCGCCGGCAAACGGGCACCGACCTGCTGCATCTCGCCCTGATCGAGACCCGCCGTCGGGAGATGCGCGCGTAAGCTATCGACCATCTGGGCGAGAGCCGCATCGTCGCCCGACACCGGGGTGGCAGGAATATTGTGTGCCTGATGCCGCGCGGCGCGGCGGCCGTCTGGCCTACCCTTTAAAGGCACATCCCCGGTCGTCCGACCAGCCTTCCCGAACGGGGGATCTGCGGTGATCCGGACCATCGCCTCGCCGCCCCAATTAACAGACTTCTGATTCTGCTAACATAACTCCGTATCCCCCGCCGAACAATGCGTTGGGGCCGCTGAAGGCGCCGCCGCCAAGCGCGCGACGACGTCTGCCGCCCCCGCCTATCGCCGCCCCCGCCTATCGCCGCCCGCGCGGGGCCGGCGTCGGGTCGGCCAGCGCCGGCACGGTCTTGGGTGAGCCGAGATCGTAGCTGCGGTTCTTCAGCGGATCGAGGCGCGTGCCCTCGGAGGCGTCGAAGGCGCGGGTGCCCGGCGTGCCGCTGTCGAGGGCGAAGGCCGCGTTGGTGTTGGGCGTGCTGGTTCCCGGGGCGCCGCCCGGCGCGAAGGCCGAGGCGCGACCGGGGACGCTCGGATCAGGGCCGGGCTCGACCTTGTCGACCGCGTCCGGCGGTGCCTGGCGGCTCTTCTCGACCGCGCGCCAGCGGGCGACGTTGCGCTGGTGGCCTTCGAGCGAGTCGGCGAAGGCGTGGCCGCCGCTGCCGTCGGCGACGAAGTACAGGTCCTTGGTCCGGGACGGGTTGGCCACCGCCTCCAGGGCGGCCCGGCCGGGATTGGCGATCGGCCCCGGGGGCAGCCCCTCGATCGCATAGGTGTTGTACGGGGTCGGCCGATCGATCTCGGAGCGCAGGATGCCGCGCCCGAGCGTGCCGCGCCCGCCCACCAGCCCGTACACGATCGTCGGGTCGGATTGCAGCTTCATCCGCTTGTTCAGGCGGTTGATGAACACGCCGGCGACTCGCGGCCGCTCGTCGGCCCGGCCGGTCTCCTTCTCGACGATCGACGCCAGGGTGACCATCTCGGCCGGGGTCCGCACCGGCACGTCGGCGCTGCGCCGGAGCCAGATCTGGTTCAGCACCTCGCGCTGCTTGGCCCGCATCAGGTTGACGATCTGCTGGCGGGTGGCGCCGCGCTCGAACTTGTAGGTGTCGGGCAGGAGCGAACCCTCCGGGGGGATCTCGTTGATCTCGCCGGTGAGGATGTCGTTGTCGTTGAGCCGGGTGACGATCTGCTCGGAGGTCAGGCCCTCCGGGAAGGTGATCGCGTGCTGCACCTGCCGGCCGGTCGTGACCGTGTCGAGGGCGTCGGCGATGCTCGCATGCGCCTTGAACATGTACTCGCCGGCCCGCAGCGCTGGCCGGCCACCGAAGCGGGCGGCGAACTCGAACAGGCCGGTATGGTCGATCACGCCCTCGCGCTTCAACGTCTCGGCGATCTCGCCGGTGCCGCTGTGGGGCGGGATCACCACGACCTTGTCGGTGGCGAGCGGTCCCGGCTCGCGCACCTGGCGCTGGAACAGCGTGATCCCGATCATCGCCGCGATGGCGATCACCACCGCGAAGGTGAGGGCGCCGCTGATGATGCCGACGAGGCCGCTGCGCTCACGCACCGGCTTCTCCGGCGGGGGCGGCGCGGCGGTCGGCTTGATCGCCTCACCCGGGGAGCGCGGCGACAGGCGCTGCGGCAGGGCGGGGCCGTCCGTCGGGTCCTGCGCGATGGTCTCGGGCGCGGGCGTCTTTGAGCGGCGGAAGAACATCGCGTTCCTGTCACGAGCATCATCCCGAGCGCCGGGCGCCGGCTCTCAGGAAGACAATGATGCAAAACCAGCGACCTGACGCGTCGTCCCGGGTCCGAGACCCGAGACGACGCGTCAGGTCCGCGCGACCCGTCTCGCGCCGCGGGCCGGGACCGGCTGCCCGCAACCGGATGCGCGCGTCGAGATCCGCGACCCTAGCCGGGTTTGTGGCGAAATTGCCGTTCTGCGGTGCGAGAGCAGCCCGATCAGACCGGCGGCTGGCAGGTCGCGCAGAAGAAGGTCGAGCGGTTCGCCTGCACGATCCGGGTCACCGAGCCGCGGCAACCCGGGTGGCGGCAGGGCTCGCCGACCCGGTCGTAGACCCGGAACGCGTGCTGGAACGCCCCGGCGGTGCCGTCGGTGTGGGCGTAGTCGCGCAGGGTCGAGCCGCCGGCCTTCACGGCCTCCTCCAGCACCTGCACGATCGCCTTGGCCAGGGCGTTGGCCTTGGGCGTCGGCCGCCCGTCGGGCTTGACCAGGAGGCCGGCGGGGGTCTCCGGATGAAGCCGGGCCCGGTGCAAGGCCTCGCAGACATAGATGTTGCCCAGGCCCGCGATCAGGCGCTGGTCGAGGAGCGCGGCCTTGAGCGGCGCGATCTTGTGGCGGAACAGGCCGGCGATCACCGCCCCGGTCAGCCCGTCGAGGGGCTCGACCCCCATCCGGGCGAAGTGACGGCTGCTCGCCAGGGTCTCGCTCGGAACGAGGTCCATGAAGCCGAAGCGGCGGGCGTCGTTGTAGGTGATGGTGGCGCCGGAGCTCATCGCCATCACGACGTGGTCGTGCTTGGGCGTGCCCTGCGCGCCCTCTAGATAGAAATCCCCGGGCGACAAGTTGCGGCCGTCGGGCAGGGCGACGTCGAACCGGCCGCTCATGCCGAGATGCATGATCAACGTCTCGCCCGAATCGAGTCCGGCTGTGAGGTACTTCGCCCGGCGCGCGAGAGCGGTGACGGTCCGCCCCTCCAGCCGCGCCGCGAATCGTTCGGGGAACGGGAAGCGCAGATTCGGCCGACGCAGGGTGACTCGGCTGAACCGCGCACCGACCATCGCGGGCACCAGGCCGCGCCGCACCGTCTCGACCTCGGGAAGCTCCGGCATGGTGTTCCGAGACTTTTTCGTTGGACCGCATGTTCACACGGTCCGGATATCGAATTCTTCGGCGGGAACGGCAACGGCGCGGTTTGCCGCCCTGTCCGGCGAAGGGCCCGCGAAGGCTGGCGCTCAACGGCGCCGCAATCGGACGTACAGTGCGCCGCCGCCGCCGTGATGCCGGGCCGCCTCCTCGAAGCCCAGCACGATGCCGCGCAGCTCGGCACCGCGCAGCCAATGCGGCACGCTGCGCCGGAGCACCCCCCGCTCGGCGAAGGCGTCGGGATAGGCGGACCCGCCCTTGTCCGCCCCGCCCTTGCCGGTGACCACCAGCACGTAGGCATGCCCGGCGGCCCGGCACCGGAGCAGGAATCCGGTCAGCGCAGCATGGGCTTCGGCCTGGACCATGCCGTGCAGGTCGATCCGCGCCTCGACCGCAAGCCGCCCCCGGCGCAACCCGACCTTGGCCTGGCGCTCCAGCCCCGATGGCGGCGTATGGCTTTGCGGCGGCGCCTGGTAGGGCGCGGCGGTGACCTTGAGGGCAGCGGCCGCCGACGGCTTGGGCGGCGGCTTCGGGCGGGGCTTCTTGGCAACCGGACTCGCCGACGGTTTCAGGATCGGCGCGGCCAGCGGCGGCATGGTCGCGGTCGGTGCCGGCGGCGCCTCGGGCGGCAGCGTCGCCCGGCCGGCCAGCGGCGTCACCAGCTTGGCGATTTCGCTCCAGAGCCTCGCCTCCCCGGCGCTCAGCCGGCGCGTGCGGCGCGGCGGCCTCACGGCGCGACCCCGGGGGCGGGCTTGGGCAGCAGTACCACGAAGCCGACGGCGTCGCGCAGGTTTCCGGCCGCGATCCCGGCCTGCGCCCCGGTCCCGACGAACAGGTCGCCCCGGGCCGGCCCGACGATCGCCGAGCCCGTATCGGCGGCGATCACCAGGCGGCCGGCCTCGCCCGGCGCGGCACCGGGGAGTTGCCCGACGAGCCAGAACGGCAGGCCGTAGCGCCACAGCCCGCCATCCACCGCGAGGCTGCGCCCGGGCGTCAGCGGCGCGTTGGCGGCTCCGGGCGGACCGAGCGCCGGATCCTCCACCGGGGCGAGGCGGAAGAAGATGTAGGAGGCATTGGCGCGGATCAGGCGCCGGGCGGTTTCTGGATGCGCGCGCAGCCATGACGTCCAGCGGGCGAGCGTCAGCCCCTCCAGCGGCAGATGGCCTTCCTGCACGATCAGCTTGGCCACCGCCGTGTAGGGCTGGCCGTTGCGCCCGTCGTAGAGCACGCGGACAGCCCGCCCGTCGGGCAGGCGGACGCGGCCCGAGCCCTGGACCTGCAGCACCAAGAGATCGACGGCGTCGCGCAGCCACAGGATCGGCCGCGCCTGCGCACCCAAAGCTCCATCCTCGATGGCTGCCCTGTCGGGGTAGGGCGCAAACCCCTCAGCGGTGGGGCGCGCCGCCCGCAGGGCCGGGTCGAGGCCGGGCCGGGTCTCGCCGGGCGCAAGCGAGACGAGATCGGCGGGCCTGGCGAGCACCGGGGTTGGGAAAGCCGGCCCCTGGCTGAGCGCGCCTTCGAGTTCCGGCTCGAAATAACCCGTCAGGAAGCCAGGCCGCTCGGCCCCCGGCCGGACCACCCGGAAGGCTTCGAACCGCTGCCGGAAGAACGCCTCTGCCGCTTCCGGCGCGACATCCACTGCCGCAGCGCAGGCCGCCGACAGGGCTGCCGGGTCGCCGGCCACGCCAGCCGGCTGCGGTGTGGGCGGCGTCGGCGCCGCGCACACCCGCCGGAACCCTTCAAGCGCCGCGGCAGGATCGGGGCCGGGAAAGCCCGGCAGGCTCTCGAACGGAACGGGAGTCAGGACCGCGCCGCCGACCTCGGCGGGGGCGGCCGGTGCCGAGCTGGCTAGGAACGTCGCGACCAGGACGGTGAAGAGGGCGGTCGGGAGCCGTCCGGACCAGGCACGCAGGTTGGGCACGGCAACGGAATCACGAAATCAGGCGCCGGCCTCGGTGGCCACGAGTTGCCAGTTCGGATCGCGCGAGCCGAGCGTGCGCGCGAAGGTCCAGACGTCCGGTACCTCGACGACGGTCTCGGCGCTGCCGTCGATGACCTTGCCCTCGGCGTTCCGGGTGGCGGTGATGAGGTTCGAGAGGAAGCGCACGGTGATCTGCGCCACGCGGTTGCGCACCTCGATGGCGACGATCTCGGCTTTGTCGATCGACACGAAGGTGGTCTCCAGCGTCTGCCGGTTGCGCTCACGCTCGGTGATCGCCCGCTCGAACGCCTCGCCGACTTCCTTCGAGAGGAGCCCCCGCAGGGTCTTCCGGTCGCCCTTGGCGAAGGCGATCATGATCGTCTCGTAGGCCGACTTGGCCCCCTCGATGAAGGCGCGTGGGTCGAAGCCGGGCTCCGCCTGCACCGCCGCCTCGAGGCCGCGGGCGATCTCGGAGCCGGGCTCCGCGATGCCCCGCCAGTCGCGCGCCGTCGCAGAGGCCGGGGGCGGCGCGGCCTGGACCCGGTCGGCGCCGGGCAGGCGCACGACGTTGTCGCCCTCGGAGCGGGCCTGCGGCTCGGTGCGGCTTCGATCCACCGGCTTGAACGGCGAGCGCTCCGCGCCGGTCTTCTGGCCGAGAACCGAGCGCAGGCGCCAGATCACGAAGACTGCGAGCGCGAGGAAGATGATCGTCGTAACGTCGAAGCTGTCCTGCATCACCGATCCGATGGTGGCCGCGGCGGGACCTCGTGCCCCTTGCCGAGGTCGTGCGCGGTGCGGCGCCGGCAAAGCGCTCGCGGGTCTAGGCGACTCATAACTGACCAACGCGCAAGGAGCGAGCCGGTTATACCGGTGCGGAACGCCGCGATCCCCACGCGTCAACCGATATGGGGGTCGGACACCGCCGCCGCCAGCGCCACGCCAGCCTGCTGCTTGTCCGTGCTCGGCGCGCGTGTTAGCGGCGCTGCCTTCCGGGCCGCTCCGCGGCGCCGTTCAGCGGCTCCCGCCGCGACAACCCGGGCCGGCCGTGCCGGCCGATCGAGAAGGATGATCCGCATGGCCGACTCTCCGGCAGCCAACGGCAACGGCGGCGGCATGCCGCAGGGCGACGCGCCGACGATCAACGCGCTGGCGCAGTACACGAAGGACCTGTCCTTCGAGAACCCGAACGCGCCGCGCTCGCTCCAGCCCAAGGAAGGCCAGGGCCCGCAGATCAGCATCCAGGTCAACGTCACCGCTCAGCAGCTCTCGGATACCGATTTCGAGGTCGAGCTGACGTTGGAAGGCGACGCGAAGATCCAGAACGAAGTGCTGTTCGCGTTCGACGTGAAGTATGCGGGCGTCTTCCGGATGGTCAACATCCCGGCCGACCAGCTGCATCCCGCCGTGATGATCGAGTGCCCGCGCCTGCTGTTCCCGTTCGCCCGCCAGATCGTCGCCGAGGCGGTGCGCAACGGCGGCTTCCCGCCCCTGTACATCGACCCGATCGATTTCGTCGCGCTCTACCGCCAGAAGGCCATGGAAGCGCAGGGCGCCAGCGGCCCGCTCGCCTCCTGAGTCTTTGAGAGACTGTCCCGGCGCGCCCGTCAGCGGCCGCCGGGACCACGATAGGCCGCCGCTAGCGTGCGCAGCGCCTCCGCGGCCCGCCCGGTCAGATGCCGGGACCGCAGCACGATCCAGGTGAGCGGCAATTCGGGAAGGCCCAGCCGCGCCCCGACCTCTACGGCGCCCGGTGGCACGGTACTCGGTGCCAGGGCGGCGACGGCGAGGCCCGCCGTGACCGCGGCGCCGACCGCGAGCACGCCGCCGCCGACGAACACCTCCGTCCAGGGCAGCCCGGCCGCGTCGAGGGTACGGGCCGCCGCCGCCCGGACGTTGCAGGGCCCCGACAGGCCTGCGAGCCGCAGGGGCTCGCCCGGCGGAGGGGCCGGGAAGTCCGGTGCCGCGAACCAGCCCAGGCGCTCCGGCGCCAGGACGGTTCCGCCACGCTCGGGCATCTCCTCGGTCCGCAACAGCACCGCATCGTAGCCGCCCTCGCCCGGGGACTCGAAGGCGGAAGCGAGGTCCCTTGAGGGGACGATCCGCACCTCGGTGATCAGACCCGCCGTATCGAGGCCGAGACGCCGGAGCAGGGCCGGCAGGTTCGGACCGGCGACATGATCGCTGATCCCGAGGCAGAGCCGCGCCGGCACGTCGCCCGCGATCTCCGACAGGGCGCTCTCATGCGCCTCCAGCAGCCGCCGGGCCGCCGGCAGGAACAGCTCACCCTTCCGGGTCGTGGCCACGTGCCGGGGCGTCCGGTCGAGCAGGCGCGCCCCGAGCCGATCTTCCAACCGCTTGAGCCGGAGGCTGATCGCCGCCTGCGAGGTGTCGAGGGCTTCGGCCGCCCGGGTGAAACTGCCCAGATCGACCACTCGCACGAAGGCCAGAACGCCGTCGAGATCGAGGGGGCGGGGCACCATCATAAGCATCCGATATGAGAGATAGAGCCCACGATATCTGGTTCATATGGCTGACCCCTGCAACATTGCTGCCGCAACTAAGGAGGGGACGATGCTCGTGGCCCGTTACCGGCACCGCTTGCCGGGTGATTATCCGATGGACCGAATTCGTGCGCGGGTGGCCGAACGGGCGCCTGCCTGGGACGCGATACCGGGCCTCATCTTCAAGGCCGTCACCATCGAGGAGCATGCGCGCGGAGCGGCGGCGAACGCCTACAGTTCCTTCTATCTCTGGCGCGACGCCGGTGCCGCCGCCGACTTCCTCTCCGGGCCGGGCTTCCGGGCCGTGATCGACGGTTTCGGCCGGCCGCAGGTTGAAACCTGGCTTCCGTTCTCCGTGACGCTCGGCGCCGCCGCAACCACGCTCGCCCTGTCCGAGGAGACGCGGCAGATCGGCCCCGACGAGGATCTGGCCCGCTTGCGAGAGACCGAGCAGGTCCGGGGACGGGACATCGCCAGGCACCCGGATGCCCTGGCCACTCTGGTCGGCCTCGACCCCGCCGCGTGGCGGCTGACGCGCTTCACGCTGGAGGCCGACCGCGTCGATGCACGGTCCGGCACCGAGGTCGCACATCTCGCCGCCCCCGGCCTCGCGGCCCTGCGCGGTCTCTGAGCGCGGTAGACGTCGATGCCCATCATCCGCATTTCCCTGCGCGCCGGCACGCCTCCGGCAGAGCGCACCACCCTCGTGGAGGGCGTCTACGCAGCCCTGCGCGAGACCTTCGCCGTAGCGGAGGGCGATCTGTTCGCCTTCGTGCATGAGCACGAGGCGGCGAACTTCCACGACGGGCCGGACGATCTCGGCATTCATCGCAGCGACGACCCGGTGGCTATCCAGATCACCGCCAACGCCACGCGGACCACGGCCCAGAAGCGCGCGCTCTACGCAGCCATCGCCTGCAATCTCGGGCGCGGGCCGGGCGTGAAGCCGGCCAACGTGCTGGTCAACTTGGTCGAGGTGGTTCCCGAGAACTGGTCGTTCGGCGATGGGCCGATGTTGGACGGGCCGGCCGATCCGTGACGGCGAGAGGCGGGCGAGTCGAGCCGGGCTTGACCGTACGCGGGACGACGTTCAGGTGCGGGACCCGCCGCCAGACCTGGATCGCATGAGTCCCACCGCACATCTCGCTTTGATCAACCTGTTCACCGGGGACATCCAGGGCGGGCTCGGCCCGTTCCTGGGTACCTGGCTGGCGCAGGCAGCCTCTTGGAGTCCGGCGCGGGTCGGCTTCGTCATTACCCTGGTGGGAATCGGGACGCTGTTCCTGAGCGGCCCGTTCGGGGCTCTGGTCGATCGCTTCCCGCGTCCGCGCCTGCTGGTGGCGCTGGCCTGCGCGGCGATCCTGGCGGGGACGCTTCTGCTCCTGCCGGCGCGCAGCTTTCCCGCGGTGCTCGTGGCGCAGCTGCTGGCCGCCGCCGGCGGCACGCTGCTGCTGCCGGCCGTCGCGGCGCTGACCCTGGGGATCGTCGGCAAGGACGGGTTCCCCAAGCAGCAGGGCCGCAACCAGGCGTTCAACCATGTCGGCATCCTGGTTGCCGCCGGTGGCATCAGCCTCGGCACCGGCACGTTCGGCCCGGCCATCGCCTTCTGGGTGCTGGGCGGCATGGCGGTCGCCGCGATCGTCGCGACGCTGACGACGCCGGCCGGCGCCTGGAACCGGCGCCGCGCCGTGGGCTGGAAGGAGGACGAGGACGAGGAGCCGCAGCGCAGCGGCATCCGTCAGGTTCTCGGCAACCGGCGCCTGCTGGTTCTCACCGTGGCGCTGACGCTGTTCAACCTCGGCAATGGCGGCATGCTGTCCCTGCTCGGTCAGAAGCTCGTCGCCACCGCCGCCGACGCCACGACCTGGACCGCCCGCTACGTCATGGTGGCACAGCTCGTGATGGTGCCGGTGGCCCTGTTCGCCGGCTCCCTGGCGGATCGGCGCGGACGGCGCCAGCTGCTGATGGTGGCGTTCGCGGTGTTGCCAGTCCGGGCTCTGCTGTCGGGTCTGATCGACGATCCGGTCTGGCTCATCAGCGCAGAAATTCTGGACGGCGTCGCCTCGGGCATCGTCGGGGTGGCGGTGCCGGTGGTCGTCGCCGACCTGACCTGGGGGTCCGGACGCACCCAGACGGCGCTCGGCAGCGTCAACGCCGTACAGGGCGTCGGCGGCGCCCTGTCGGGCTGGTACGGCGGCCTCTCCTACGGGCTGTTCGGCTGGACCGGCGCGTTCCTCGCCCTCGGCGTGCCGGCGCTCATTGCCCTGGCGCTGGTGATCTGGCTCGACGCCACCCCCGAGCCCGGCCGCCGCAGGCGCCGGCGAGAGCGGCAGGGGGCTGCGATCCAGGGGGCGTAGGGCCGTGGGCGCGCATGTCGGTGCGCAAGCTCATGGCGTGGAGGAAAGGCGATGGCGTATCGGTCGCCCCTGTCGCTCGTGGCCATCACCTCAAACGACCTGGGTGAGGTGAACGCCGTCTTCGACGACCTGACGGCCTATTCCATGCAGGTGGATGGCGTGCCGAAGCGCGAGGACGCTGCCTTCGCGTTCGTGACGGCGCGCCCGTCGGGATGCGAGCTTCGCAATAAGCACGCGTTCCTGGCAATATGCAGCGGTGCGGTGATCGGCCTTCTCGATCTCATCGACGGCTATCCGGCTCCGGGGACGGCCTTCATTGGACTTTTGGCAATCCGGCAGAGCGCACAGGGAGCCGGCTTCGGCCGGGCGTTATACCAAGCGGCGGCGCACTTCGCTCGCGAGGACCTCCGGGCCCGAACCCTGCGCTTGGCCGTGGTCGAAACCAATCCGGTGCTGGGCTTCTGGGCGCGGATGGGTTTCGAGCCGACAGGCGAGATCAGACCGTTCCACGGTGAGCGCCTGACATCCCAGGCCGTTCTGATGGAAAAGCAGCTTTGAACACACGGAAGCCCGGCCTCTGAGGCCGGGCTCGATGTAGAAATCCGGAAGGGGCCTGAAACGCCTAGCCGATATGCGGGCTGCCGGTGGCGGCGGGGAAGCGGTCGGCCAGGGCGCGGCGGAGCTTTTCCAGGGCGCGGTTCTCGATCTGGCGGACGCGCTCTTTCGAGATGCCGAGACGCTGACCCAGGGCCTCCAGGGTCGCCTGATCCTCGGCGAGGCGGCGCTCGCGCAGGATCCGCAACTCGCGCTCGGACAGCACCGTGAGCGCCTGCTGCAGCCAGCTGAGGCGTCGCTCGCCGTCGACCGTGGCACTCACGGTCTCGTCCGGCAGCGCGGCGCCGTCGACGAGAAAGTCCATACGCTCGGATGAGGCGTCGTTGTCCTCGCCGACCGGGGCGTTCAGCGACATGTCGGGGCCCGAGAGACGGGCATCCATCAGGGCCACGTCGTCGCGCGAGACGCCGATGGCGGTCGCGATGCGGCGGTGGATCTCGTCGCCGACATGTTCCTCGGTGGATTGCATCAGCCGGGCGCGCAGCCGGCGCAGATTGAAGAACAGGGCCTTCTGAGCCGAGGACGTGCCCCCGCGCACGATCGACCAGTTGCGCAGGATGTAATCCTGGATCGAGGCGCGGATCCACCACGTCGCGTAGGTCGAAAACCGGACATCCCGCTCCGGCTCGAAGCGCGCGGCGGCTTCCATCAAGCCGACATGCCCCTCTTGCACGAGGTCGGCCATCGGCAGACCGTAGTGACGAAAACGCCCCGCCAGGGCGATGACGAGGCGCATATGGGCTGAAATCAGGCGGTGCAGCGCCCGCTCGTCGCGGTTGTCCTTCCAGCGGACGGCGAGGCCGCGCTCTTCTTCCCGTGCCAGGAAGGGCGCCTCCATGGCAGTCCGAATGAACTGCCGACGAATTCCAGCGATATCAGCCATCCCGCCTGCCTCTTGTTGCCGAGTGCTGTTGCGGCGCCGAACGGAGCGTCCAACCCGCAGGGCGTCACCGAACGGCGGCGCCAGGCAACCGACAACGGAAGGCAAAACGCGAAAGTTCCGCCGCATCCCTTCGCAGTGCGACAGCCGGACGGCCACGTTTTCGTGTTCCGTCTAGATGACATGGGTTTCGGCGCCCCGCCGTCCAGTCCCCGACCCTCCGAAGCGGTGTGGAAAAGGCGCCGGCTGGTTCGGCCACGATCGATCGCACCCGGCGCGAGGGCATAAAAAAACCCGGCCACCGGGGCCGGGCTTTGCAAAATCTTGAAGGGATGGACGCCTCAGGCGGCCACTTCCTGGATGTCGTCGCCTTCACCCTCGGCTTCCGCCTCCGGCTCGGCCTCGCTCTTAGCGCGGCGCGGCGACTTCGCCAGGCTCTGCTCGATGAGCTTCAGCGCCTCGGTCTCGGTGATGCGGTTGACCGAGGAGATCTCGCGCACGATCCGGTCGAGGGCAGCCTCGTAGAGCTGACGCTCCGAGTAGGACTGCTCGGGCTGAGCCTCCGAGCGGAACAGGTCGCGCACCACCTCGGTGACCGCGAGCAGATCGCCCGAGTTGATCTTCGCTTCGTATTCCTGGGCCCGGCGCGACCACATGGTCCGCTTGATCCGGGCGCGGCCGGTCAGCACGTCCAGAGCCTTCTTCACCAGATCGGGCTCGGCGAGCTTGCGCATGCCGACGGAGTTGGCCTTCGCGGTCGGGACGCGCAAGACCATCTTGTCCTTCTCGAACGAAACGACGAACAGCTCAAGCTTGTAACCCGCGATCTCTTGCTCCTCGATCGCGGTGATGCGACCGACGCCGTGGGCCGGATATACGACGGCCTCACCGGTCTTGAAGCCTTGCCGGCCTGCGGTCGTCGTCTTCTTGGCTGTGGTCATGCGAGAAGGGCCTCCACTGGCGCGCGACGCTCCGCGCCGCGCAAAACCGTGTTCTTCCGGGCGGGATACCCGGTTTGCCTCGCCGTTCCCGGGATGACCCGCCCCAGAGGACGAGCACCCGGGCGTTCCCCGGCGCGACCGTGCAAACACCAGAACATCCGCCGAAGTCACCCTCGGCGGTCGTTCGCGTACCACCACTCCTAATTCACGAAAGCGAAAGGCGTTTCGGCCGGAGGGAGCACGTCTGGCGCGAGCGACGGCAGGCGGATTGTGTATCACAATCCGGCGCGCAGATCAAAGCATCCCTGAAGAAGCGCGCGCAGTCCGGGCGTCGCCTCAAAAGAGTTTTACACCGGCTCGGCCGGAGAGAAATGACATGCTTGCGGCCCAGGGCTTCGCAGGACGCACGTCGTAAACGGTTTGGATCGCGATCGACAGGGACCCGGTAACCCGACGACAGATCGCAACATCGTGAGGCGATCCGTTATCCAGTCTGTGCAGCGTCACGGCGGCTTTAAAGCCCCGGCGCCGCATCGACGACCAGCCCTGCAGCCGGTCCTAGTCGCCGGAGCCGGGGTTGGCCGAGAAATGCGCCTCGAGCTTGCCGGCGACGCCGTCCCACTCCTTGGCGTCGGCCGGAGCGTCCTTCTTCTGGGTGATGTTGGGCCAGCTCTTCGCGTAGTCGGCGTTGAGCTTGAGCCACGTCTCCAGATTCGATTCCGTGTCGGGCTTGATCGCCTCGGCGGGGCATTCCGGCTCGCAGACGCCGCAATCGATGCACTCATCCGGATGGATGACGAGCATGTTCTCGCCCTCGTAGAAGCAGTCCACCGGACACACCTCGACGCAGTCCATGTACTTGCACTTGATGCAGTTGTCGGTGACGACGTAGGTCATCGGCTGTCTTCGTCCTAAAAATTCTGGTCTGCCCGGGCGGAGCCTCGAAGGCCCGCACGCCCCGGTGGCGCTGCGATCGTGCGCCGCAAAACCCGGCGTCGAACCGGGTCTTTCGGAAGCCGATGGCTCTAGACCCTGCCTTCCGGGCTGACAAGCGCGCCGGTGTCCCAGGGCGCCTGCGATCGGGTCCTCGACCGGCTGCTGTGGCGCTGGCTCATCACTCGAGTGGGTCGACCGCGATCGGGATGCCGGCGAGATCCTCGTAGAGAAGCCGCGCCTCCGGAGCCGGCCCCCGGCGCTCGCCGAGGCCGCGCACGCGCACCGCCAGGGTCGCATGCGGCGCGGCCACCGTCACGACATCCCCGATCACGATGCCCTTGGCCGGGTTCTCGGCCCGGATTCCGTTCACCCGCACGAAACCGTCCTCGGACAGGCGCGCGGCCAGGGATCGGGTCCGCGCGAAGCGCGCGAACCACAGCCATTTGTCGAGCCGCTGCCGACCCTCCCGCATGCGGGCGCGTCAGCGCTTCCCGCCGTCGCCGGCTTCGAGCTGCGCCTTCAGCGCGGCCAGCTTGGCAAACGGCGAATCGGGGTCGGGAGCCCGCTCGCGCCGGGGCGGACGCTGGTCGGGCCGTGGCGCCGAATGACGCTGCTCGGCGTTGCGCTGGTCGTCCCGGCGCTCCGGACGGCCCCCCTCGAAACGGTCCCGACGGGGACCCCGATCACGTCCGGTGCGCGGACCGCCCTCGTTGCCGGGGCGCTCGCCGTCCTCGGCGCGCCGCTGCTCGGGCCGCGCGCCTTCCGGGCGACCCGGACCCTGGTGCTGACCCTGCTGGCCACCGTCGCGTCCACGACCCGCCCCGCGCGGACGGTTCTGCGGCCGGGGATTGGCCGGTCGCTGGTGGCGCTGCAGGCGCCAGACCTCGATCAGGACCTGCTCCACCGGGGCTTCGCCCTCGGCACCAGCAGGCGCACCCTCGGCCGCTTCCGGCTCGTTCGCAGCAGCCGTTTCGGCGGGCGGAGGCACATCTGCCTCAGATGCTTCGGCAGCCTGCGCAGCCTCGGCCGGAGCCTCTTCCGGCACGGGCTCGGCTTCGGCTGCCGCCGCCGCGACGGGCTCGGCCTCCGCCGGGGCCTCGGCGATGGAGGCACCTTCGGCCTCCGGGCTGGATTCGGCCGAGACGGCCGGCTCGGTGCTTTCAGCGGCGTCCGTGCTGTCGGGAGCCGAAGCCGCATCGCCGGAGGCGTCCGCGACCTGGGCAACGGCGTCCGCCTCTTCGGCGCCGGCCTCGCCCCCTGCTTCCTGGCCCGTCGTCTCCGCCTCACCCTCCTGGGCGGCGCCCGACGGCGGGGTGACCACGACCGGTGCGGTCGCGGCGGCGGGGACCAGCGGCACCGTGATGGCCGGGCCGGGGCGAGCTTCCAGCGTGTAACCCAGGGACTTCAGGATCGAGGCGAAATCCTCGCCCGAGCAGCCGACCAGCGAGGTCATGCCGACCGTGGCGACGAACGCGTCGCCGTCGGCCGTGCCGTCCGGCGGGGCGCCCGGCGTCGTGCCGGGGCGATAGGCGATCGCCGGGCGAATCAGGTCGGCCAGCCGCTCCAGAATGTCGACCCGCACCGCCCGCTCGCCGCTGACGCGGAAGCCGGCCGCCCGGTAGAGCCCCTTGGCGATCTCGCGATCGACCTTGATCGAGGTCCGGCCGGAACCGGCCAGATGGGCGATCTCATCGAGGCCGCGCTGGTCGAGCCCGCCGTTGCGCAGGGCCCAGAGCTGAGCTGCCAGCGTCCGCGGCGCCGGCTTCAGCAGGGCCGGCAGGAAGATGTGGTAGGCGCCGAAGCGCACCCCGTGCCGGCGGAGCGCCCCGCGCCCCTCTTGGTCGAGGCTGCGCATCTCCTGAGCGACCTTGGAGCGCTCTAGCACGCCCAGGGCCTCGACCACCTGATAGCCGATGCCCTTGGCGAGGCCGGTGAGGTCGCCCGCGGTCTCGAGCTCCATCAGCGGGCCGAGCAGGCGCACGATCATGGCCTTCAGCCAGGCATCGAGGCGCGCTTCGACCTTCTCGCGATGCGCGCCGGTCAGGCTGTCATCGGCGAGGAGGCGAATCTGCGGCGCGAACAGCTTTTCGCCGGGGGTCAGCTTCGCCACCGGGGCGCCGGTCCAGCGAATCATCCCGTCATGCGCGAGCACGAGCGTGGAATCGGCCGTCGTCGCGAAGCGGTCGGCCCGGGCCTCGATCTCCCCGGAGAGCGCCTTCTCGGCGGCGCTCCTCAGAGTCTTGGCCTCGTGCCCCTCCGCGCTCGCATCCGGGACGAATAAGAATCCATGCAGGTGACCGACATGCTGACCCTCGACGGTGACGTCACCGTCGGCGGAAATTTGGGCTTCGAGCATCGTGTTCTCTCTCAGGCGCCGCATCAGGACGCTTGTGCGCCGGTCGACGAAGCGGCTCGCGAGGCGTTCGTGCAGGGCGTCTGACAGCCTGTCCTCTACCCGACGTGTCTCGCCCTGCCAATGTTCAGGGTCGCGCAGCCAATCGGGGCGGTTGGCCACGAAGGTCCAGGTGCGTCCCTGGGCGATCCGCCGGGACAGCGTATCGATGTCGCCGTCGGTGCGGTCGATCATCGCCATCTGCTCGGCGAACCACGTGTCGGGGATGCGTCCGGCCATGCCCTTCATGAGGAAGCGGTAGAGCTGCGCCACGAGGTCGGCATGCACCTGCGGGTGGACCTTGCGGTAATCCGGCACCCCGCAGACGTCCCAGAGCCGTCGCACCGTGGACTGGCTCCGCGCCATGTCGCGGATGTCGTCCTCGCGCATCAGGATCTCGAGGGCCTGCTGGTCCTGCCCCATCGGCGCGCGGGTGAGGCCGGATTCGCGCGGGTGCTCGTCGAGGCTCGCCTGAAGCGCCTCCAGCGTCCCGAAGCTGAGATCCGGGTTGCGCCATTGCAGGATGCGCAGCGGGTCGAAGTCGTGATTCTCCAGCCGCTCGACCATCTCGGGCTCGAAGGGCGGGCAGCGGCCCGTGGAGCCGAAGGTCCCGTCGGCGAGGTGGCGCCCGGCGCGCCCCGCGATCTGGCCCATCTCGGCGGGGGTCAGCTTGCGGAACCGGGTGCCGTCGTATTTCCAGTTCGCCGCGAAGGCGACGTGGTCGACGTCGAGATTGAGCCCCATGCCGACCGCGTCGGTGGCCACGAGGTAGTCCACGTCGCCCGCCTGGTACATCTCGACCTGGGCGTTGCGGGTGCGGGGCGAGAGGGCGCCCAGCACGACCGCCGCGCCCCCGCGCTGGCGCCGGATCAGCTCGGCGATCGCGTAGACCTCCTCGGCCGAGAAGGCCACGATCGCGGTGCGCCGGGGCAGGCGCGAAAGCCGCTTCTCGCCCGCGAAGCTCAACTTGGACAGGCGCGGCCGCGTCGTGGTGTGGACGTTCGGGATCAGCCCCTGGACCAGCGGCAGCATGGTCGAGGAGCCGATCAGCAGCGTCTCCTCCCGGCCCCGCACGTAGAGCAGGCGATCGGTGAAGACGTGGCCGCGGTCCATGTCGGCGGCGAGCTGGATCTCGTCGATGGCGACGTAGGCGACGTCGAGGTCGCGCGGCATCGCCTCGATCGTGCAGATCCAGTAGCGCGGCCGATCCGGCTTGATTTTTTCTTCCCCGGTCACGAGGGCGACCTTTTCGGGCCCGACCTTGGCGACCACGCGCAGGTAGACCTCCCGGGCGAGCAGCCGCAGGGGCAGCCCGATCATGCCGGTCGGGTGCGCGAGCATCCGCTCGATCGCGAGATGCGTCTTGCCGGTGTTGGTCGGTCCGAGGACCGCCGTCACGCCGCGGGCACGGACGTCGCGCGGCAGGGACCGGCGGGGGAGGGGGCGGAGCGGCGCGTCGATGGTCGGCGGTTCCTTCGGACGGGAAGGCCGGCGCGGCGCCGTCTGGCGCGGGCAGGGGGTTCGGGCGGCCGGTCG
Organism: Methylobacterium sp. ARG-1; assembly: GCF_001262595.1. Taxonomy (NCBI): domain Bacteria; kingdom Pseudomonadati; phylum Pseudomonadota; class Alphaproteobacteria; order Hyphomicrobiales; family Methylobacteriaceae; genus Methylobacterium; species Methylobacterium sp. ARG-1. The sequence goes on along the minus strand of NZ_LHCD01000017.1, from coordinate 73,648 downwards.
CGTCAGGGACGATAGGGCCGCGTTGATCCTCCCCCATATGGGATATCACCCGGGCCGCTGCCAACCTGCGGCATAATCAGCGGATAGACCTCGATCTGCGTCGCCGGGGATCCGGGCTGGGGCGCGAGATCTGCGCAGAGGGTGTCGGGGACCGAGACCAGCGGACCGTGCCGCGGCGGCCGGTGCTCGATTACCTGCGCCGATGAGAAGGCGTCGCCGCCGCAACCGGGATCGGCCGATCCCGCGGTCAGGGGTTGGGCCGCGGCCGGCCAAGCGCGTGTGAGCGCCGCGAGGGCGAGGGCGAGGGCAATTCGGGGGCGGTGCGGGCGCATGTGTGGATGATGGCAGGGTCGGTGAAAGATTCCACCGCCAAATCGACCAGCTTGATGGGCTCCCGGAGCTGGGTCGCCAATATCCGTTTTCTCAGAGTGGATCGAGGCAGGGCGACGGTCGAGCCGAGCGCCCTGCGAGTCATCGATCGGAGGCGGAACGGCCCGTTCCTGCCTAAGGTGAAACAACAACGCCGTGCGCGATAAACACCTAAGCGCCGGCGCGAGATTCCTCATTGCCGCCCGGTTTAAAAGCGGCCGCCGTTCCCAAATGTATTCCGGGCTGTTATAGTAATGGCAGGCTATAATTTTTTGAGCGCTTTGCGGGCGCGCTGGGTTCGGCATCAAGCCAATGTTCAATTTTGAGATGCCAGGATATCAATGCCGGTGGAAATGAATGCTGAAAGTAAAACTGTTTCGGTGGTCATAGCCACATATAATGGCTCGGCATTCGTTCGTGAGCAGCTCGAGAGCGTCGTCGGCCAGAGTTTCAGGCCAATCGAGATCATTGTCGCGGATGACGGATCGACGGATCCGACGTTGGAAATCGTTAGGTCGATTGCTGCATTCTCCTCGATACCGATAAAAATTAAAGTCAATAACTCCAATCTCGGGTTTCGCGACAACTTCCTGAAAGCCGCTTTGTCTGCCAAGGGCGATTTCGTTGCGTTTTGTGACCAGGATGATATTTGGGATTTTGAAAAACTCGAGCGTGTCGCAGCGTATTTCCCGGCGCAAAATATTTCCATGATCGTGCATGCAGCCGCGAGCTTGGACCAATCAACCGGTAAGCTGGTAAAATTCACTCAGGGCATTCAACGCACCGGCATCAAGCCGCCGCTCAGTTACGATCCCTGGCTGACCTTCTTCGGATTTTCGATCGTTTTCCGCCGGGAACTCCTCCATCTGGCCGATATCGAGGGGCGGTTCCGGGACTTCATCGTGCCCAAGGAAAAGATCGCCCACGACCGGTGGATCGTGTTTCTCGGCCAGGTGGTGGGCGCGACGGCAGAACTGAACCTGCCGCTGGTCACCTACCGGCAGCACGCGACAAACCTGTTCGGGGACGGCCGCCGCAGCCACAAGGCGCAGGCCCACGATCCGATCAAGGAGCTCGACGACTACATCTCCGCTACCGCCGACATGATCGCGGTGATCCGCGATCTCCCCGACGCGACGGTGGCCGCTTTCCCGCTCTTCGATCGCGGAAAAGCGATCCACTTTTTCCAGCGGGCCCTGCATCAGCTGCAGCAGAGGAAGCAGGTCTACGTGTCGCGCAGCCGACCCCGGGGCGTGTGGGCGGTGATCCGGAACATCCGTGGCGGGGTCTATCGGTCCGTCCACCACGATGCGATTCGGTGGCGCTCAATCGCGCGCGATCTGAAATACTGCGCGATCCGCTCGTAGCTCCTGCCGGTTACGGCGCCGCTGGGGGCAGCCCGAGATAACCGAACACCGCGCGCAGGACACGCTGCTCCAGCGCGTCGCCCGCCCGCTCGCCGCGCTCGCCCGCAGCATCCACCATGCCCCGCAGGAGCGCGAACAGGTCGCCGGCCGCAACCTGCGCCTCGACCGGCGGCGCGGGTTCGAGGCGTCCCAGCAGCGCCAGCAAGGCGCCCGAGATCGCCCGGGTGACCGCATCCAGGCTGTCGGCGAGCTGGAGCCGGTTCTCCTCCCGGTCGAGCAGCAGGGCGAGGCGCGGCCGGGACATCTGGTGGGCGACGGACGCCTGCACGATCCGACGCAGGCCGAGCTCCGGCGTCGCCGCCCCGGCCGCGTCCTGCACTGCCGCGATCAGCAACCCGGTCTCCCGCGCCAACAGGGCTGCGGTCAGCGCCTCCTTGCCCGGGAAGTACTGGTAGACCGAGCCGACCGAGACGCCGGCCCGCTCGGCCACGGCATTGGTCGTGTAGCCGGCCAGGCCGCGCTCCTCCAGAACGCGAGCCGCACCTTCGAGAATCGTCCGCACCGTCTCGGCGGAGCGGGATTGTTCCGGGTTTTTCCGGGGCTTGAGCGCCGGCTCCCGCGCCGTCCGGTCAGTCATGAACGCGAGTTCGCCCCCGGGCCGCCCGGGGGCATCATCGCCGGGTCCCAACAGACCCACGGAGCTGTCACATCCATGTCCGACCAGACTTTCAATTCCAAGCTCACCGTCTTCATGCTGGTGAAGACGTCACCCGAATGGCTCGCTCTCTCGATCGACGAGCGCTTCGCCCGGTTGCGCGAGGTGTTCGAGCCGATCCTGCGTCGCCACGCGGACTCCGTGAAGCTGCGCTTCTACGACGCCGAATTCTACACGACCCGCATCACCGATCTCTGGGTGTGGGAGGCCAGCGACCACCACGCCTACGAATGCGTCGTCGAGGCTTTACGCGAGACGGCGTTCTGGGACCGGTGGTTCGCGATCGTCGAGATCATCCCGGCCGTGGAGAACGCGTACGCGACCCATTACGGCCGGGCGCCGCTCGCCGCCTGAACCGGCCGGTTCAATCGGCACCTTCGACCAGCACGACCTCGCCGATCCCGGCCGGCAGGCGCTTCGCCTTGGCGGCCTCGTATTCCGGCGAGACGTAATAGGCCCGCGCGGCGTCGTAGGATTCGAATTCCAGCACGACGTTGCGCGGCCGGGCCTCGCCCTCGAGCGCCTCGTAGCGCCCGCCCCGCACCAGGGGGTTGGCGCCGTAGAGCCGCATCGCCGCGGAGGCCATCTCGGCATAGGCCGCGTAGGTCTCCGGATCGGTGACCGTCATCCGGACGATGATGTAGCCCTTCGGCATGGTCCTGCGCCTCCCTGGCTGTCGCTCTTGCCCCGCACGGGTGCCCGGAAAGAGGCCGGCGGTCAAAGCCGGATCCTGCGCTGGGTGCTCACTGCGCGGGGAGGCTCGCCTGGGCGACGCTGGCGCCTGCGGTCTCGGCGGCGCCCTGGGTCCAGCGCGTCGCCTCGATGATGTTGGTGCCGATGGTGGTGAGCACCGAGATGCGCAGGGGAATCAGGGCCCGCGTCCCCTCGACGGGGGCGAGCCAGACCGACATCTCGCGGTTATCCTCCATGAACTTCACCCCGGGGCGGTCCGGCCGGTGCCCGGCCACCGCCTGGTAGCGGGCGGTGCAGACCAGGACCGGTCCGACATAGCCGGGCTTCTGCACCGGGCGGGTCTCGGCGTAGCTCAGCACGACGTTGAACCGGGTGGCGCCGTCGAACACCGGCAGGGTCCGGTTGCAATTGGCCGGATCGAGCAGCTCGCCCCGCCCCTGGGCCGGCATCAGCAGCGCGCTCACCGGATCCATGATGCCCCGCTTGTGGGCGGCCGTGACCGGCACCCGGTCCTGCATGTCCACCAGCGGCGGCGTGATCTCGGCCTGCACGACGTTGCCGTGCGCGAGCGCCATGCGCACCGCGATCCCCGAACTGGCCGTATGGGTGGCGATCGAGAAGGCGGCGGGCTGCGGCGCCACCGAGAAATTGCCGGAGGCCCGGGCCGAGCCCTTGCCACCGGTGATCGCCCCAACGAGGCCGGTCAGCGTCGCCGAGACGTCCATCAGGTAGCGATCGCGCTCAAAGCTGCCCGCGAGCCGCGCGGTCCCGATCGGCAGGCCGGCGAGGTTGATGCTGTAATCCACCGTTACGGTGGCGGGCGCCGCGGCGGCCCGCCGCGCGCGGGCGGCCGCATCGGCCGGGGCACCGAGCGCCGCGACGGCGAGCACGGTCCCGAGAAGGCGCGTCGTCAGCGGCTTGATCGTCCGACGGACAGGCGTGGCGCTCATGATCCGGATCGCATCCCAGGAAACGCGGGCGAAAAATATCTTGTGCGAGACGATCTCGCGAGACGAGGTCTCGACGTGCGGTGCCGGCGCGGCGCCGGCCTTCGTCGAGCCGATGACGGTTATATCCCGGCATCGTGGTTAACAGACCGTTGGGTGCCCGACCCCCGCTCGGGGCACCTTCGACCCGGCGGAGCTTGACGCATCGGGGGCAGGTCGCCTATAGGCTCGCGCCTTCAACAGGACTCCGCTGGACCTGGAATACGTATCGGGCGCCGCCCGCTGCGACGATGATCGCGCCGCTTGCGATCGGGTCTTCTCGGGCGGAACGAGACGGGAATTTTAGTCATCATGGCGCGCCGCTGCGAACTCACCGGCAAGGCCGTTCAGGTCGGCCACCTTGTGAGCCACTCGAACCACAAGACCAAGTGCCGGTTCCTGCCGAACCTGTGCAACGTCACGCTCCAGTCGGACGCGCTGGGCAAGCGGGTGCGCCTGCGCATCACCGCGCACGCCCTGCGCTCGGTCGAGCACCGCGGCGGCCTCGACGCCTTCCTGGTGAAGGCCGGCGAGGGCGACCTGTCGCAGACCGCCCGGCTGCTGAAGCGCGAGATCCACAAGAAGCTCGCCGAGACCCCGGCCGTCGCGGCCTGAGCCTTCCGGGCTTTCACTGAAGAGACGCGAACCGCCGGGCCCGTAGAGGGTCCGGCGGTTTTCGCTTGCGCGGATTCCAAGGGATCGCCCGCCGTCATGCGTCCGGGCGTGCGATCCGCACCAGCCATTGCCGGATGATGGCCTGCTCCGCGCCTGTGAGATCCCCCAGCATGTCCGCCTCCAGGGCGTAGACGCGCCGCTTGGCGGCGTCGAGGAGTGACTGCGCCGCATCTGTCAGCGCGATTTTCTGGATGCGGCCGTGGATCTGGTGCGGCACGCGCGCGATCAGCTCGGCCTTCAGCAGATTCGCCACGATGACGCTCATCGTCTGTGGAGTCAGGAGCGCGAGGCGCGCGAGATCCGCATTGCTGTGGCCGGGATAGGCCGCCAGCATCGTCAACACCGAGAATTGCGGCAGGGTCAGGCCGAGATCGTCGAGAGCGCGCTCGACGCGATTGCGGTGCGTCTGCGCGGCCTGACGGAGGAGATAGCCCAGATGGCCCTCCATCCCGCGCTTGCCTTCCCCAGCCTCAGGCAGTTCGCTCATGGTCCCTAGCCTTGCAGTTTGTCAGGGCACTGATAACATGTTCGTGTTCTTACGTTAATGCGTTGAGTCGGGGGCGACCATGGGCCATGCGGAATCATTGACAGGTGTACCGATCTCCTATGACGCGTTCCGAACTGCGCTGCCCGCCGCCCACACGGCCCTCCTGACACTCAGCAAGGCGATCACCGACACCGGTTTCGATCAGCGGCTCACCGAGATCGTCAAGATCCGCGTCTCCCAGCTGAATGGCTGCACGTTCTGCGTCGCCCACCATCTCGACGCGGCGCGGCGGCTCGGGATTGCCGACGCCACGCTCGATCTCATCGCGGTCTGGCACGACAGCCCGGCCTTCTCCGCGCGGGAGCGTGCCGCTCTGGCCTGGGCCGAGCGGCTGACCGCCATGGCCAGTCCCGAACCGTCAAACCGCACGGAGCCGCCGACGGCGCTGTTCGGTCAGGACGAGATCATGCGCCTCGCCGTGGTGATCGCGACGCTCAACGCTTGGAATCGCATCGCCGGCGGCCTGCACTTCGCGCCTCCGGCCCGGACCGCCTGACGGAGCCCGGCGATGCAGCCCCTCCGCGACACGACCTTCGCCGACGTGACCGACGCCGAGGCCGTGGCGGCCTGCTACCTGCTCCTGCGGCAGCTTCGGCCGCACCTGTCCGGACCGGAGGAGCTGGTCATGCGCTGGCAGAGCCAGGCCCGCGCGGGCTATCGGCTGATCACCCTCCTGCACAGAGACAGGCCGACGGCCGTGGCGGGCTTCCGGATCCAGGAAAATCTCGTCCATGGCCAGCATCTCTACGTCGATGATCTGGTCACCGAAGCGGCGGCCCGGGGCGGCGGCTTTGGAGGCGCGCTCCTACAGCACCTGATCTGGCTCGCGCGCGCGGACGGGTGCGCGAAGCTCCTGCTCGACACGCCGCTCGCCAACGTGCTCGGCCACCGCTTCTACTATCGGCAGGGGCTGGTCGCCGGCGCGCTCCGCTTCAATATCGCGGTGGACGAGCGCTGACGGCCGCGCGGCGCGATCAGCGCCGCCCGCCCGCCGCCCGCAGCATGCGTCCAACCGGAGCCGGCGCGCCGTCCTCCTCGAACAGCTCGGCCAGCTTCTCCGTCATCGCGCCGCCCAGTTCCTCGGCGTCGATGATCGTCACGGCCCGGCGGTAATAGCGGGTCACGTCGTGGCCGATGCCGATGGCCAGGAGCTCCACCGGCGAGCGAGTCTCGATCTCCTCGATCATCCAGCGCAGGTGCCGCTCGAGGTAGTTGCCAGCATTGACCGAGAGGGTCGAGTCGTCGACCGGCGCACCGTCGGAGATCACCATCAGGATCTTGCGTTGCTCCGGCCGCCCGAGCAGGCGCTTGTGCGCCCAGTCCAGGGCCTCGCCGTCGATATTCTCCTTGAGGAGACCCTCGCGCATCATCAGCCCGAGATTCTTCCGGGCCCGGCGCCAGGGCGCGTCGGCGGATTTGTAGACGATGTGGCGCAGGTCGTTCAGGCGACCCGGGTTCGGCGGCTTGCCGGCGGCGAGCCAGGCCTCTCGGCTCTGGCCGCCCTTCCAGGCCCGGGTGGTGAAGCCGAGGATCTCGACCTTCACGCCGCAGCGCTCCAGGGTCCGCGCCAGGATGTCAGCACAGGTCGCCGCCACGGTGATCGGCCGGCCGCGCATCGACCCGGAATTGTCGAGGAGCAGCGTGACCACGGTGTCGCGGAAATTGGTGTCCTTCTCCTGCTTGAAGGAGAGCGGCTGGTAGGGGTCGATGACCACACGGACGAGCCGGGCCGGATCGAGCTGGCCCTCCTCGAGGTCGAAGTCCCAGGCGCGGTTCTGCTGGGCTAGGAGCCGGCGCTGCAGCCGGTTGGCGAGACGGCCGACGACGCCCTGGAGGTGCGAGAGCTGCTTGTCGAGATAGCTGCGCAGGCGCGACAGCTCGTCGGCGTCACACAGCTCCTCGGCGTGGATGATCTCATCGAACCGCGGGTTGAACACCCGGTATTCGGGCCCGCGCGCCTCGTTGCCCTGGCGCGTCGGCGGCCGCGACGCTTCGGAGGCCTCCTCGGATTCCGCGTCCTCGGATTCGTCGGGCAGCTCGCCCGACGGCGCGTCGGCGGATTCCTGCGCGCCCTCCTCGATCTCGTCGGAGGCTTCCTCCGAGGTCTCGATCTCGGCACGCTCGCCCTGGCTCTTCTCCTCGGAATCGCCCTCGCTCGGGTTCTGCTCGTCGTCCTGGGCGTCGTTCTCGTCGTCGTTCTCGTCATCCTCGGCGTCGAACGGCGTCTCGTCCGACATGTCGAGGGAGGTCAGCAGGTCGCGCACGGAGCGGGCGAACTTGCGCTGGTCCTCGATCGAGCCGATCAGCCCGTCGAGGTTGGGGCCGGCCTTGGCCTCGATATGCTCGCGCCACAACGCGACGATCTTGGCGGCCGCCTCAGGGGGCTGCTGTCCGGTCAGGCGCTCGCGCACCATCAGGGCGACGGCGTCCTCCATGGGGGCGTCGGCCCGGTCGGTGATGGTCTCGTACTTCCCGCCGCGATGGTAGCGGTCCTCCAGCATCGCCGTGATGTTGCTGGCCACCCCCGTCATCCGCCGCGAGCCGATCGCCTCGACCCGGGCCTGCTCCACCGCGTCGTAGACCGCGCGGGCGGCGGCATTCTCGGGGGCAAGCCGGCGATGCACCGCGATGTCGTGGCAGCCGAGCCGCAGCGCCATGGCGTCGGCATTGCCGCGCAGCACCGCCACGTCCTGCGCCGAGAGCTTGCGGGGCGGCTCGGGCAGCCGGGCCTTGTCGCCGGTCAGCGCCGGCCGGTCGGTGGCGTAGGTCACCTCGACTTCGGACCGGCGGGCGATGGCGCGCAGGCACCCGGCCACCGAACGCTTCAGGGGCTCGGCCACGGATTCGCGACGCTCACCGGGCTTGCGGTTGGAGATGGACATGCGGGGCTACGTCTTCACCGAATCGAGGTCGAAGGGGCGCTCAAGCAGATCGTCCCAGGTGTAGGGACAGTCCGGCGGGAACTCGTCGGGGGGGAGGAGGGTCTCGTTGGCAGCCCAGTCCCGTGCATCCGGGTAGGCTTCAGCCAGGGCTTCATCGAGCCGGGACTCGAGGCCTAGGCTGCCCTTGAGAAGCCGATCGAAGCGTCGGCGCTGCTCGCGGATCGAGAAGATCCAACTCGGGGTGCGATGCTCGGGATGCTGATCCCACTTGAGCATGTGCATAATCAGCACGCGCAGGCAGCTATAGAGCCTAGAATCTTCGCGCTTCGACACATCCTCGAGCTCCTCGGCAACCAGTTCGACATCGACTTCGTCGAACCGGCGCGCGCGCAGCAGCGCGACCTGTTCCTGCACCCAGGTGTACAGGTCATCCTCGTAGCGCGTGCGGCCCCGCGCGGACGGGGCAGCCGCCTCCATCGCTTCGCTTCGGGCCGGACGCGCCACGTATTCCTCCATGCGGTCAGCTCAGGGCGACGTTCAGCGCGCTCTCGGGCAGTTCCTTGCCGAAGGCGCGCTGGTAGAACTCGGCCACCAGGGTCCGCTCGAGCTCATCGCACTTGTTCAGGAAGGTCACCCGGAACGCGAAGCCGACATCCTTGAAGATATCGGCGTTCTCGGCCCAGGTGATGACCGTGCGCGGACTCATGACGGTGGAGAGGTCACCGTTCATGAACGCGTTGCGGGTCAGGTCCGCCACGCGCACCATCCGGTTGACGATATCGCGGCCCTGGTCGTTGCGGTAATGCACCGCCTTCGAGAGCACGATGTCGACCTCGCGGTCGTGCGGCAGGTAGTTCAGCGTGGTCACGATCGACCAGCGGTCCATCTGGCCCTGGTTGATCTGCTGCGTGCCGTGATAGAGGCCCGACGTGTCGCCGAGGCCCACGGTGTTGGCGGTGGCAAACAGCCGGAAGGCCGGGTGCGGGCGAATCACGCGCTTCTGGTCGAGCAGCGTCAACCGGCCCGACAGCTCCAGCACGCGCTGGATCACGAACATCACGTCCGGCCGCCCGGCATCGTACTCGTCGAACACCAGGGCGACGTTGTTCTGCAGGGCCCAGGGGAGGATGCCGTCCTGGAAGGCGGTGACCTGCTTACCGTCCTTCAGCACGATCGCGTCCTTGCCGACGAGATCAATGCGCGAGACGTGGCTGTCGAGGTTGATCCGCACGCAGGGCCAATTCAGCCGCGCGGCGACCTGCTCGATATGGGTCGACTTGCCGGTGCCGTGATAGCCGGTAACCATCACGCGGCGGTTGCGTGCGAAGCCGGCCAGGATCGCCAGCGTCGTCTCCCGGTCGAAGATGTAGTCCGGATCGAGATCGGGGACGTGTTCCTCCCGTTCGGCATAGGCCGGAACCTTGAGGTCGAGGTCGATGCCGAAGACCTCGCGGACGGAAACGGTGCGGTCGGGCAGCGCGGCGGGCGTGTCGTCAGAGAGCATTCGGGACCTCGTGAGGCGCGGGAACTCCGGCCCGAGGGCATGGAGCTTCCGCACGGAAGTAACGTCGAGCCGGGCATCCGCCGCGGGGCGGACTCAATCTTTAAACGGCAGCGCTGTGCGGCGCCACCGACCGGCACGAGCCTCATATAGGGCTGCGCCGGGCAATTTGCCTTATCCTAGAGCGCTCGACGACGAAGGGGGTTCCGCTGCGGCCTCAGGGCGCTCCAGCGATCAGACCTGCATCGTTCGTGCCGCTCAGCAGAGACCGGCGGCACGCAGAACGTCGTGGGCACGGATGATGTCCCGCAGCCGCTCCTCGAACGAGCGGTCGCCGCCGTTGGCGTCGGGGTGGAAGCGCTTCACCAATGCCTTGTACTGCGCCTTGATGGCGGGCCCGTCCGCGCCTTCTTCGAGCCCCATCACGTCGAGGGCACGGCGCACCGTGGCGGTGCGGCGCGGCTTCTCCGGCTCCGGCTGGCGGGCGCGGCGGCGTCCCTCGACGCCGGCACCGCGCAAGATGCCGAGCGGATCGACATAGGCCCAGTCGCGGGTCGGCTCCTCGGCCGGCTTGCCCTGGCCGGCCGGGTTCACCCCCATGGCCCAGGTCGGGCGATGCCCGATGATCGCGTCCTTCTGATAGGCCTGGACCGCGGCATCGTTCATGCCGTCGAAATAGTTGTAGCTCGCGTTGTAGGCGCGGACGTGATCGATGCAGAACCGCCAGTACTGGCCTTCCGCCTTGCGGCCCTTCGGCGCCCGGTGCAGGCCCGGCTGCGTGCAGCCCGGACTCTCGCACGTGCCATCGGCCGCAGGCTTCGGCTCGTCGCAGGACGGTTTTCTGATCCGGATGCTGTCGAACAGGCGCGAGTTGAGATCCATGACGGGCCGATTATGAGGGGGCAAACCAGAGACACAAGGGCACCGGGCCTGATGACGCATGCGCGGGATCGGGCTTGACGGATGCCGACGATATCAGGTGAGGGCGCGATGGCTGACGGGACTGGTGAAGACGGCACCCTTCGGGGCTGGATCGAGGCGAAGCTGCGCGCGGAACTCGCGCCGGCACGGCTCGACGTGATCGACGAATCACACCTGCATGCGGGCCATTCCGGCGCGCGGCCCGGGGGCGAGACCCATTACCGGCTCGACATCGTCGCCTCGGCGTTCGAGGGCAAGAGCCGCGTGGAGCGGCACCGCCTGGTGAATGCCCTGCTGGACGATGCGTTCAAGCGCGGGCTGCATGCCCTGGCTTTGCGCGCCCGGACCCCGGCCGAGGCCGCCTGAGCCCGGCGTTGCCGGCCCGGCGCGGCCGACCGCCGGTACGAGAGGATATGGCGATCGTGGCTCCGGTTCGCACCCACAGGATCGCCGCTTCTGCGCCGGAACCCGTGTTCCAGCGCACCTGCGGTCGGCCTCGGTCGAGCGCGTTCCGCGACGCGGGCCGGAGGTCGCCATGCCCCTGCGGGTGAACGCGCGGATCACCATCGAGGATGACGAGATCGAGCTATCGTTCATGCGCGCTTCGGGGGCGGGCGGGCAGAACGTCAACAAGGTCGAGACGGCGGTCCAGCTGCGCTGGTCGATCCTGGCCTCGCCCTCGGTCGATGAGCGGGTCAAGGCGAACCTGTACAAGCTCGCCGGCCGGCGTCTGACCAAGGACGGCGTGCTGGTCCTGTCCGGGCAGCGCCACCGGACCCAGGAGCGCAACCGGGCCGATGTGCTGCAACGGCTGGTCGAGCTCGTGACCGAGGCGGCCAAGCCGCCGCCGCCCATTCGCCGCGCGACCAAACCGACGAAGGGTTCGAAGGAGCGGCGCATCGGCGCCAAGAAGAGCCGCGCCGTGATCAAGCAGGGGCGGGGCAGCTACCGGGATTCCGACAGCTGAACCGCCCTGTCGCCGTCACGGGCGAGCCACCGGGGCGGCCTCAGTGGATCGCGTCGATCACCTCCGCCTTCGGGCTGGCATCGGGGGCCGGCGCCGAGCCGGCGACCAGGGTGCTGCCGGGCTTGGCGATGGTCAGGGCGATCGCCACCAGGGCCAGGATCGCGGCGAGGCCGGCCGGGAACAGGAAGGCGGATTCGCCGTAGCGCATATCCAGAAGGCCGCCGACGACCGCGCCGGTGCTGAGGCCGGCCCAGAGCGGCGCCTGGATCCAGAACGAGGGCGCCACCGTGCCGAGCAGCAGGTTGGCGCAGCCGGTGCCGAAGCGAACCACGGCGCCGGTGACGTAGGTCAGCGCGAGCGAGCGACCGCCCTCATCCTGCAGGGTCGCATTCTGTAGCCCCAGGGCCAGCACGATCGGGTAGGCGTGCAGCGGGTAGGCGAAGGTGCCCCAGGGCATCAGCAGGCCGCCGGCGAGGAGCAGCGCCTGCAGCGTCAGCAGGACGGCCAGCCGCCAGCGTCCGACCCAGGCCGCGATCAGCGTGCCCAGGAAGGCGCCGAAGCAGAACAGGCTGATGGTGCTGGCGACCCGGGTGACGTTCTCCCAGTCGCCGTTGGACACCGCCACGCCGAAGCGCGTGGTGTTGCCCGACATGAACGACATGAACAGCTGTGAGAATTCCAGGAAGCCGATGGAATCGGCGCAGCCTGCCAGCGTCGCCAGCGCGATGGCGAAGGCGATGCGCGTTCGGGGATCGGCCGGGAAGGAGCGATCCACGGGCGGGTCGGGCTTGCGCTCAGGTGCGCGCCCATCGTTCCCGCCGCCGAAATCCGCCATGCCTGTCCCCGATTCCATCGCCGCGCCGCGCGCAGCCGACAGACAATGGACGAATGCCCAAGCAGTTTCATGCCCGGCGAATCATTGGCGTGTGCGGTGCAGCACGACGATCCGGCCCGGGACCGGCCGACCGCCTTCGCGCCGCACATCGGCGGGGCGCAGCAACAGGATCTCCAGGCCGGAGCCGGACGCCGCCTCCGTGATGTGGGAATCCGCGTGGGCGTAGCGCCCGTCGGCGCCCAGGCGCGCACCGTCGCCGTCATGGGACTGGACGGTGAAGGCCGCGAGGCCATCCGGTCGCAGGGCCCGGGCGACCCGCTCCAGGACCGGGCCGAGATCCGCCACGTAGATCAGCACGTCCGCGGCGAGGCACAGATCGGCGGAGGCCGGTGGCTCGCCCGCCAGGAACGCCATGAGATCGCCCTCGGCCAGGCGGTCGTAGAGCGGCTGGCCGTGATGCCTCTTGGCTCGGGCAAGGGTCAGCATGCCGGGCGACAGGTCGACCCCAGTGAGATGTCCGACCCGGTCACGGATCGCCGCGCCCATCAGGCCCGTGCCGCAGCCAAGATCGAGCGCTGCATCGAACCGCTCCGGCACGGTCGGCAGGGCATCCCGGACGAGCTGCGGGCCGACATAGCCCAGCCCGTCCACGAGGTGGCGCTCGAAACGCGGCGCGTAGCCGTCGAACAGGGCCCGGACATAGGCCGATGACAGCGCTGGCAGGCCGGCACCTTCGCCGAGGCGGACCAGATGCGCGCGCACGCCGAGGGTGTCGTCGGGGTCGATGTCGAGGGCGCAGGCGTAGGCCCGCGTCGCCGCCGCCCGTAGAGCCGGGTCGCCGTCCTGCACGGCCAGCCCTTCCCGGGCGCGGCCCAGCAGCAGCCAGGCCGGCGCGTAGCGGGGCGCGATCTCCAGCACCTGCTCGGCGAGATCGGCCGCCCCGGCATGGTCGCCATCCGCCAGGCAGGCTTCCGCATAGCGATAGCGGCGGTCGGCGAGGAGGTCGCCGGAACTGTGTTGCGTGGCCATGCGTCTGCCGGGTCGGGGCCGCCTATATACCGGGGCCACCGGCGGACTCCACCGGCAGCAACGGACCCGATGCCGACACGCGCGAGCGATCTCCTCACCCTGACCCGCGAGGGCCTCTACTGCCCGCTCGGGGGCTTCCACGTCGATCCGACCTGGCCGGTGGAGCGCGCGCTCATCACCCACGGCCATGCCGACCATGCTCGCGCCGGCCACGGACACGTGCTGGCGACGCCCGAGACCCTGCGGATCATGGCGGTGCGCTACGGCGAGGATTTCTGCCGCCAGCGTCAGGAGGCGAAACTCGGCGCGGCTCTGCGCGTCGGCGACGTCACGGTGCGCTACGCCCCCGCCGGCCACGTGCTCGGCTCGGCCCAGATCGCCATCGAGCGGGACGGCGTCCGGGTCGTCGTGTCGGGCGACTACAAGCGGGCGCCGGACCCGACCTGCCTGCCCTTCGAGGTGGTGCCCTGCGACGTGTTCATCACCGAGGCGACCTTCGGCCTGCCGGTCTTCACCCATCCGGATACGCGCGACGAGGTCCGCAAGCTCATGGCCTCCGTGGCCCTGTTCCCGGAGCGGGCCCACATCGTCGGCGCCTACGCGCTGGGCAAGGCGCAGCGGGTGATGGCGCTGCTGCGCGAGGAGGGCTGGGATCGGCCGATCCACCTGCACGGGGCGATGGAGAAGCTGACGGAGCTGTACAAGCGCGAGGGCATCCCCCTGGGCGAGACCCCGAAGGTCGTGGCCGCCGACCGCAAGGACCTGCACGGCGCGATCGTGCTCTGCCCGCCCAGCGCGATGCAGGATCTGTGGTCGCGCAAGTTTCCCGACCCCGTGACCTGCTTCGCCTCCGGCTGGATGCGGGTCCGCGCCCGCGCCCGCCAGAAGGGCGTCGAGCTGCCGCTGGTCATCTCCGACCATTCCGACTGGCCGGACCTGTGCCGCACGATCCGCGATACCGGCGCCGGCGAAGTCTGGGTGACGCACGGCCAGGAGGATGCCCTGGTCCATTGGTGCGGGACGCAAGGCATCAAGGCCAAGCCGCTGCACCTGCTGGGCTACGGCGACGACGGCGAGGCGGAGCCGGCCTCAACCGACGCCGCCGAGCCGGAGGTGGCCGCGTGAACGACTTCGCCCATCTCCTCGACCGCCTCGCCTACGAGCCGCGCCGCAACGCCAAGCTGCGGATGCTCCAGGATTTCTTCGCGCGCACCCCGGATCCGGAGCGCGGCTACGCGCTCGGCGCCATGACCGGCACGCTGAGTTTCCGCGAGGCCAAGCCGGCCCTGATCCGCGGCCTGGTCGAGGAGCGCATCGACCCGGTGCTGTTCCGCCTGTCGCACAATTACGTCGGCGATCTCGCCGAGACCACGGCGCTGATCTGGCCCGGGCCGGGGCCGGTGGCGCCGCGCGAGCCCGGACCCGGCCACAACAACCCGCCCCCGCATGTCCCGACCCTCGCCGAGGTCGTCGAGACCCTGGCGACGATCCCGAAGCGGGAGCTGCCCCAGCATCTGGCCGAATGGCTCGACGCCCTCGACGAGACCGGGCGCTGGGCGCTCCTAAAGCTCGTCACCGGCAACCTGCGCGTGGGCGTCTCGGCGCGGCTTGCCAAGACCGCGGTCGGCGCGCTGGGCGGCTACGAGGCGGATGCGGTCGAGGAGGTCTGGCACGGCCTCACGCCGCCGTTCGAGACGCTGTTCGCCTGGGTCGAGGGGAGGGCCGAGCGGCCCGAGACGCTCAATCCGGCGCCGTTCCGGCCGCCGATGCTGTCGCATCCGATCGAGGAGGAGGCCGATCTCGACAAGCTCGAGCCGGAGGCGTTCTCGGCGGAGTGGAAATGGGACGGGATCCGCGTCCAGCTCGTCGGCGGACGCGACCGGGCCGGCGCCCAGGTCGCCAAGGTCTATTCCCGCACCGGCGAGGACATCACCGGGGCGTTCCCGGATCTCGCCGAGGCGATCGGCTTCACGGGGACGCTCGACGGCGAGCTGCTGATCCTGCGCGAGCGGCGGGTCCAGAGCTTCAACGTCCTGCAGCAGCGTCTCAACCGGAAGGCCGTGACCGCCAAGCTCCTCGAAGAATTCCCCGCCCATGTCCGGGCCTACGACCTCCTGACCCTGGATGGCGACGACCTGCGGGCCGAGCCGTTCGCGACCCGCCGGGAGAAGCTGGAGGCCCTGGTCACCCGCCTCGACCATGCCCGGATCGATATCTCGCCGCTGGTCCCCTTTGCGGATTGGGAGGCGCTCGCCGCCGCCCGGGCCGACCCGGCCTCCGTGGGCGCCGGCGAGGATGCGGACGCGATCGAGGGCGTGATGCTCAAGCGTCTCAACAGCCCCTACCTGCCGGGTCGCCCGAAAGGCCCCTGGTGGAAGTGGAAGCGCGAGCCCCATATCGTCGATGCGGTGATGATGTACGCGCAGCGCGGCCACGGGAAGCGCTCGTCGTTCTACTCGGACTACACGTTCGGGGTCTGGCGGGAGGTCCCCGAGGGCGGGGACGAGCTGGTGCCGGTGGGCAAGGCCTATCACGGCTTCACCGATGCCGAGCTCGCCAAGCTCGACCGCTATGTCCGCAACAACACCACCAAGCGGTTCGGGCCGGTGCGCGAGGTCGCACACGGGGTGGAGACCGGGCTCGTGCTGGAGATTGCCTTCGAAGGCGTCCAGCGCTCGACCCGGCACAAGTCCGGCGTGGCGATGCGCTTCCCCCGGGTCAGCCGGATCCGCTGGGACAAGCCGCCTGCGGAGGCCGACCGGATCGACGTGCTGGAGCGGATCCTCGCCCGCGGCGAGCGCGAGATCGCACCGGGTGCAACGCTGACGGAGACGGATGCATGAGGCGGGACAAGATCGGTTCAGTCGAGCCCCTGGTATCGGGCGCGGTGGCGCGCCACGCGAGCGGCCGCCTGACCATCGCGACCCAGGGGCAGGGCTTCACGGACTTCACCGGGACGGTGGCCGAGTTCGTGCGGGGCAGCGGCATCCGGGACGGGCTCGTCACGGTGTTCTGCCGGCACACTTCGGCCTCGCTGACCATCCAGGAGAATGCCGACCCGGACGTGCAGACCGACCTGATGGCGGCCCTCGACAGCTTCGCGCCGCGCGGCGCCCCTTACGTCCACGGCGCCGAGGGACCGGACGACATGCCGGCCCATATCCGAACCCTGGTCACGGATTCGGCCCTGAACATCCCCCTGGTCGAGGGCAGGCTGGCCCTGGGCACCTGGCAAGGAATCTACCTGATCGAGCACCGCGACCGGCCGCACCGGCGCGAGATTGTTTTGAGTGTCATCGGCGCCTGAGCCCGGAGAACCATCTTCGATCCGATCCTGGCCGCGGTCGGGCAGCAACATTCGCTGACACACCGCCGATTAACCGTGCTGCACGTCTATAGGCCTGTCTAGGACCGGTTTTCCGGCCAGTCTCGGGACGGGAGACCCCGATGGGCTTGTACGACGCGCTCTCGAATTCGGTGGCCGGTGCCTCGGCGCAGGCCTTCGCGCTCAACAACATCTCCGGGAACATCGCCAACACCCAGACGGCGGGGTTCAAGACCACGGAGACGAGCTTCGCCGACATGCTGGCCCAGACCACGGCCAAGGCGCAGTCGAGCGGCGGCGTTACGACCAGCACGCGGGACACCCTCGGGATCCAGGGGACGATCCAGTCCACCGGAATCGCGACCAACCTCGCGATCTCGGGCAACGGCTATTTCGTGGTCCGGTCGAACACCGGCACGCCGGAGAGCCCGAGCTTTACCGGCGAGACCGCCTATACGCGGCGCGGCGACTTTGCCCCGGATTCGAGCGGCTACCTAGTCAACGGCGCGGGCTATTACCTGTTCGCCGGTCCCTCGGCGACTGCGCCGGTCCAGGTCCCCATTGGGGCGGACACCCTGGCGAGCCTGACGGTTTCGCCTGCGGGCACGCTCACCGGCACGGCCGCGGATGGCAGCACGCAGCCGCTCGGTTCGTTGACGCTCGCCCAGTTCGGCGGGCAGGATAACCTGACCTCCCTCGATGGCGGCACCTACGTGGCCAACGGCCGGTCCGGCGCGCCGAGCTTCGGGCTCGCGGGCGCGGCCCTGACGGCCGGGTCGGTAGAGCAATCGAATGCCGGCATCTCGGACCAGTTCTCCAAGATGATCGAGACTCAGCAGGCCTACACGGCCAACACCAAGGTGATGAGCGCCGCCGACCAGATGCTGCAGGACGCCATCGCGATGGATGTCTGAGGCCGGGCGTGCCGCCCTACAGGAACTTCAGCGGGTCCGTCTCGGGTGGGGGCGGGGCCACGTCGTTGCGGTTCCACCAGCCGCCGCCGAGCGCCACGAACAGGGCCGCGCTGTCGGCGTACTGGGTGGCGCGGGCACCCGCGGAGGTGACGAGCGCCGAGAGGTAGCCCTGCTGGGCGATCAGCACCTGCGTCGAGGTGACGGCGCCCGCCGTGTACTGCTTGCGGATCAGCCCGAGGCTCTGATTGGTGGCGCTGACCGCGGCGTCGGCGGCGGCTACCGCCTTGGCGTCGGCCTGGAGCGCCCGCAGCGCGTCGGCGACGTTCTGGAAGGCGGTGATCACCGTCGCCTTGTACTGCGCCTGCGCCTGGGTCAGCGTCTCCTCGGCCGCCCGCTGGCGCCGGAACAGAGTGCCGGCGTCGAAGATCGGCGCCGTCGCCTGGCCGATGATCGTGAAGAACGCCGCGCCGGGATTGGTCACCTGCGCGAGCCGCACGGCGCTGGAGCCGCCGGTGGCGGTCAGGCTGAATTGCGGCAGGCGGTTGGCCACGGCGACGCCGACGCTGGCGCTCGCCTGCTGCACCAAAGCCTCCGCGGCCTTCACATCGGGGCGCTGCTGCACGAGGCGCGAGGGCAGGCTCACCGGGAGCTTGGTCGGCAGGCGCAGAGCCGAGAGCTGGAAGGTCTCCGCGATCTCGTCGGAGGGGAGCCGCCCGGCCAGCGCGGTGAGGAGGTTGCGCTGCTGCGCCAGCTGCTTCTCCAGCGGCGGCAGCAATTGCTGCGACAGGGCCAAGGCCGCCTGCTGCTGGACCACATCGGCCCCGGCGATCTGGCCGAGCGAGAGCTGCTTGTTGAACAGCTGCAGCACCTCCGTCTGCGCCTGGATCACCTTGCGGGTGGCGTCGATCTGCGCCCGCAGGGCCGCCTCCTGGATCGCGGCCGCGACGACGTTGCCGGTGAGGCTGAGATAGGCGGCCTCGAGCTGGAAGCGCTGGTTCTCGGTGGTGGCCTCCAGCGACTCGATCTGGCGCCGGTTCCCGCCGAACACATCGGGATTGTACGCGACCACGGCCTGCGGCGTGGACAGGCTGTAGAGGAACCGGCTCTCGTTGTTGAGCGGCGATTGCAGGTCGAGACCGGGTGCCAGGATGCCCTGCACCTGCGGGGTCGCGGTCAGGCTCGGATAGAGCGTGCCCTTCTGGGCCAGCACGTTCTGCTGCGCGATCCGCAGCGAGGCCTGCGCCGCCTCCAGGGTCGGGTTGTTGGCGAGCGCCTGCTCGACGAGCTGGTTCAAAGCCTTGGAGTGGAACAGGGTCCACCACTGGCCGGGGATGTCGGCGCCGGAGACGAAGCTCTGATCCGCCGATCCGCCCTGACGGGTGCGGATATTGTCGGCGGCCGAGGGGTTCTTCAGCGGCTCCTTGGTGTAGCGGCTGACCGGCGGCGCCTCGGGCGGCACGTAGTTCGGGCCGACCGCGCAGGCCGACAGGGACAGGGCCGCCGCCAGCATGGCGGCCGCACGACCGCACCGGATCGGCACCAACTCCACCATCATGCCCCCGAAACCCCTCCCTCGGTAGAGCGTCCGAGCTGACGGCCAAGTCAATCCGACGGCGCTCCGATGCTGCGTGCCGGCGCCGCGCTGTGGCGCCCCGGCTACGTGACGATTCCCGGCCCGCACCGCTCTCATCCGGCTCATGCCGCGACCCGATGCTCGGTCCGGGCCCGGGCATTCGGGTTCGGGTGCCGCCGCGAGAACAGCGAGATCAGCACCGGCACGACCACCAGGATCAGGTTGGGCGCCAGGATGATGCCCCCGACCACCACCAGGGCCAGGGGCTTCTGCACCTGCGAGCCGATGCCCGTGGACACCGCCGCCGGCAGCAGGCCGACGCAAGCGGCCACGCAGGTCATCATCACCGGGCGCATGCGCACGACCGCGGCGTTCCACACCGCCTCCTTGCGCTGCCAGCCCTCGTCGAGGAGCTGGTTGTAGTAGGCGAGCAGGATCACGCCTTCCATGGTCGAGATGCCGAACAGCGCGATGAAGCCGATCGCCGCCGAGATCGAGAATGGCGTGCCGGTGAACGACAGCGCGAAGATGCCGCCGATCATCGCCATCGGGATCACCGACAGGGTAAGCAGCATGTCCGCCAGGGAGGAGAAGTTGATGAACAGCAGGAGCGCGATCAGCAGCAGGGTGACCGGCACGACCAGGCTGAGCCGGGTCGCGGCGTCCTTGAGGTTGGTGAACTGGCCGACCCACTCCATCCGGTAGCCCGGGGGCAGGTCCACCGCCTCGGCGACCTTGCGCTGGGCCTCGATCACGGCGCTGCCGAGGTCGCGCCCGCGCACCGAGAACTTCACCGGGATGTAGCGTTCCTGGTCCTCGCGGTAGATGAACGAGGCGCCCGAGACGAGATCCACGTCGGCGATCTCGGAGAGCGGCACCTGGATCACGCCGCCATTGGGATTCTGGGCACCCACCGCGATGTTGCGGATGCCGGCCAGCGACGAGCGGTACTCCTTGGCCAGCCGCACCCGCATGGAGAAGTGGCGGTCCGAGCCGTATTCGTAGAGGTCGCCGGCGGTCTGGCCGCCGATCGCCGCCTGGATCGTGGTGTTCACGTCGCCGATCGACAGGCCGTAGCGGGCCGCCTTGTGGCGGTCGACGTCGATCCGCACGGTCGGCTGACCCAGCGATTCGAACACCGCCAGGTCGGTGATGCCGGGCACCGTGGCCAGCGCCGCCTTGGCCGCGTTGGCGGTCTTGGTGAGCTGGGCGAGGTCGCTGCCGTAGATCTTGACCGAGTTCTCGCCCTTCACGCCCGAGGCCGCCTCCTGGACGTTGTCCTCGATATACTGCGAGAAGTTGAACTCGATCCCGGGAAACTCCACTTCCAGTTTCTTGCTCAGGTCGTGGATCAGCGTGTCCTTGTCGAGGCCCTTGCGCCACTCGTCGATCGGCTTGAGGGGGGCCAGGATCTCGACGTTGAAGAAGCCGGTGGCGTCGGTGCCGTCGTTGGGCCGGCCCTGGTGCGAGATCACCGTGACGACCTCCGGGACCTCTTGGAAGATCTTGCGCAGGCGCTGGACATAGGCGTTGCCCGCCTCCAGCGAGATCGAGGACGGCATGGTGCCGCGCACGTAGAGGTTGCCCTCTTCGAGGCGGGGCAGGAATTCGAGGCCGAGATTCCGGGCTGCCAGCCCCGAGGCCAGCAGCACCACCAGCATCACCGACAGCGCGAGCACCCGGTTCTTCAGGCCGAAGGCCAGGACGCGCTCGTGCCCGGCGCGCAGGACCCGCACGATCAGGGTGTCCCGCTCCTCGAGCTTCTTCGGCAGGATCAGCGCCGACAAAGCCGGCGAGACCGTGAAGGTCGCGAGCAGGCCGCCGACCAGCGCGTAGGCGTAGGTCTTGGCCATCGGCCCGAAGATGTGGCCCTCGACGCCGCTCATCGTGAACAGTGGCAGGAAGCCGACGATGATGATGATCGCCGAGAAGAAGATCGCCCGGTTCACCTCGACGCCCGCGATGGCGATGGTGCCGAGCCGGCCCTCGAGCCCCCCGGGGGCTTGCTGGCCCTCGGTATGCTCGGGCTCGGCGAGGTGGCGGAACACGTTCTCGACCATGATCACCGTGGCGTCGACGATCAGGCCGAAATCGATCGCGCCGAGCGACAGCAGGTTGGCCGAATCGCCCCGTACCACCAGGATCAGGATCGCGAAGCCGAGGGCGAACGGGATCGTGGCCGCCACGATGATCGCGCTGGTGAGCGAGCCGAGGAACAGCCACTGCACGATGAACACCAGCACCACCCCGAAGACGAGGTTGTGCATCACCGTGTGGGTCGTGGTGTGGATCAGGCCCGACCGGTCGTAGATCCGCTCGATCTTCACGTCCGGCGGCAGGATCGTCGAGTTGTTGATCTTGTCGATCTCGGCCTCGACGCGCTGCAGCGTCGGCAGGCTCTGGCCGCCGCGGCTCATCAGCACGATGCCCTCGACCACGTCCGACTGGTCGTCGTGCCCGACGATGCCGAGCCGCGGGGCGTTCGACACGCGCACCTCGGCCACGTCGCGCACCAGCACCGGGGTGCCGTTGACGAGGCTGATCATCGTGTCCTTGATGTCGTCCATGTCGCGGATCAGGCCGATGCCGCGCACCACCGCGGATTGCTGGCCGACATTCAGGGTCTGGCCGCCAACGTTGATCGAGGCGTTGTTCAGCGCCGTGGTCAGCTGGACCAGGGTCAGGCCCTGGGCCTGGAGGCGGTTCAGGTCGACCGCGACCTCGTATTCCTTCGCCTTGCCGCCGAAGGCGGTCACGTCGGTGACGCCCGGGATCGCCTTGAACCGGCGCTGCAGCACCCAGTCCTGCAGGGTCTTCATGTCCATGGGCGAGTAGCCCGCCGGGCCGACCAGCTTGTAGCGCATGATCTCGCCCACCGGGCTCGTCGGCGAGATCTGCGGGGTGGCGCCGTTGGGCAGGCTCGGCGCCTGCGACAGGCGGTTGAGCACCCGCTGCAGCGCCTGGTCGTACGTGTACTCGTAGTTGAACTGAACCTTCACGTCGGACAGGCCGAACAGCGAGATCGTGCGCACCACCTGGGCGTTGGGGATGCCGGCCAGCGCCACCTCCAGGGGGATGGTGATGTAGCGCTCGATCTCGTCGGCGGATTGCCCCGGGTTCTGGGTGATCACGTCGACCAGCGGGGGCACCGGGTCGGGATAGGCCTCAATGTTGAGCTGCGTGTAGGCGCCGTAGCCGATGCCGAGCATCACCACGAACAGCAGCACGACCAGCACGCGCTGGCGCAGCGAGAAGACGATCAGGCTGTTCATCGCCCGGGATCCCGCTCAGGACGCCTTGTCGCCGGTGGCGGCCCGGTCGATGAACAGGGCCCCCCGGGTCACGATCTGCTCACCCGCGTGCAGGCCGTCGACGACCTGCGCGTTGTCGCCGTTGATCACGCCGAGCTTGATGTCGCGCGCCTCCACGGCGCCGTCCTGGCGGGCCACCCAGACATGGGTGCGGTCGCCCTCGTACACGATCGCGGCCAGCGGCACGCTCGGGCTGGGCTCGCCCTTGCCGGTGATGATCGTGTAGGTGGCGAACATCTCCGGGCGCAGGACGCGGTCGGGATTGTCGACCTCGCTGCGCACGGCGAGGCGCCGCGTGGCGGGGTCGAGGCTCGCGGCCATGTAGTTCACCCGGGCCTTGAACACCCGCGCGCCGAAGCCCGCCACCTTCGCCTCGACCTCCTGGCCGATGCGGATCTTCGGGATCTCGCTCTCGCGCACGTTGGCCACGAGCCACACCGTGGACAGGTCGCCGATCACGAAGACCGGGTCGCTCGAGGCCGAGAGGAACTGCCCGGTGCCGACCTTGCGCTGGACGATCGTGCCGGCGATCGGCGCCCGGATCTGAGTCTCCGGGCTCAGCCGGCCGTTCTTCTCGTAGGCGGCGATCTCCGCATCGGTCTTGCCCAGGAGCCGCAGGCGGTTCCGCACGGCGTCGAGGGCGGCCTCGGCGGTCTTGAGATCGCTCTGGGCGGCGATGACGTCGTTCTGCGCCGATTGGTAATCCTTCAGCGCCACCGCGTGAGCCTGGAACAACTCCTGCTGGCGCGCCGCGATGGTCTGGTCGAGCTTCAGCAGCGCCTGCTGCTTCTGGAGGTTGTTCAGGGCGGCCTGGTAGTCGTTCTGCGCCTGGACCATGTCGGTGGCCTCGAGCGTCAGCAGCACGTCGCCCGCCTTCACGTCGTCGCCCGCCCGGGCCAGGACCTTGGTCACCCGGCCGGCATAGGGCGAGACCACCGGCACGTTGTCGTCGTCGTTGAGGGCGATGCGGCCTTCTGCGGAGCCCTCCGGGCGGAACACCTGCGTCGCCACCGGCAGGATCTCGAAGGCGGCGCGCTGCTCCTTGGTCGGGCGGAACACCCGCTCGACCGCGCCGGCCTTCTCGGCCTCGATCCCCGCGTCGGGCTTGCTCGATCCGAACAGCGCGGCGGCGATTCCCGAGGCGGACTCGCGGGCGCGGTCCGAGACCGCGAGCGCCAGGCCACCCGCAGCCACGAGCAGCACCAGGACGATCAGGAGCAGCGGCGGGCGGCGCCTGTGCGTGGACGCGGCGAACGCCTCGTCCTGTTCCAGCGGGTTGCGGGCGTCCATGTGGTCGGTCTTCTGGGTCCGGGCGAAGGACCGTGATGGCTGACGAGGGCATGCTTCGGCCCGGACCCCGGCCGTTTCACGGTGATCGGAGTCGCTTGTCGAGGCGTGCCGTCCGGGCGGAGGGCCCAGACTGCACCACGTGCCTAGAGCAAAGCTTGGCTGATCCGCAATCGATCGGGGGGCCAAGTCGCGAAACCGTGTGGCTCCATCTTCCTTCGCCGGGATTTGTTACAATATGACAACGCTCGCGGGCCGCTCGCCCGACCCATCCCGCAGATCCGATCGAAGAATCCGCTATGACCGACATGAGTTCAGCTTCCGCCCCATCGGGTTCGACCGCCGGCAAGATTCCGGTGACCGTGCTCACCGGCTATCTTGGTGCCGGCAAGACCACGCTGCTCAACCGGATCCTCACGGAAAATCATGGCAAGCGCTATGCCGTGATCGTCAATGAGTTCGGCGAAATCGGTATCGACAACGATCTCGTCGTCGGCGCGGACGAAGAAGTGTTCGAGATGAACAACGGTTGCGTCTGCTGCACCGTGCGCGGCGACCTGATCCGGATCATGGACGGGTTGGTGAAGCGCCGGGGCAAGTTCGACGCGATCATCGTCGAGACCACGGGCTTGGCCGACCCGGCTCCCGTCGCCCAGACCTTCTTCGTCGACCAGGATGTCGGCGACGCCGCCCGCCTCGACGCCGTGGTGACGGTCGCCGACGCCAAGTGGCTGTCCGACCGCCTGAAGGATGCCCCCGAGGCCAAGAACCAGATCGCCTTCGCGGACGTGATCCTGCTCAACAAGAGCGACCTTGTCTCGCCGGAGGACCTCGACCGGGTCGAGGCCGAGATCCGCGGCATCAACCCGCTGGCCAAGCTCCACCGCACCCAGAACTGCGCGGTGCCCCTGGAGGCCGTCCTCGAGCGCAACGCCTTCGACCTCGATCGCATCCTGGAGGTGGAGCCCGATTTCCTGGAGGAGGGCCACCATCACCATCACGATTCCGAGATTCAGTCGGTCTCGGCTCGGATCGACGGCGAGGTCGATCCGGAGAAGTTCATGCCCTGGATCTCGAACCTGACCCAGGTTCAGGGGCCCGACATCCTGCGCTGCAAGGGCATCGTCGCCTTCCCGAACGAGCCGAAGCGCTTCGTCTTCCAGGGCGTGCACATGATCCTCGACGGCGACGTCCAGGGGGATTGGCGCCCGGACGAGCCCCGGGTGTCCCGGGTGGTCTTCATCGGGCGCAACCTCGATCCGGTGGCGATCCGCGAGGGGTTCGAGAGCTGCCGCGTCTGACCCCCTGAGGACGGGGCGTCGCGAAGCCCATTCTCAACCATTGGATGTCATGGATAGCGGTCATGCGGGCCAGCGTAACCGGCCCGCGGAGTCCGCGTATCCATGGCTCACACCGCAGCGCCCGGAATCCCGATCCCGTCGGGATTCGCCGCCGGGATCCCGCTCATCGGCGTCGTCCGGGGGCTGGCCAAGGCGCTGTTTGCGGCCTTCATCTTCTTCGCCTGCTTCGCATTCTCGGAAACCTCGCCCTACGACGCGGTAGCGATCCCGACGATCCTGCTGTGGCTCTGTCTCGGCGTGCGCCTGCACCGGGGGGCGGTGCCGCTGCTGGCGCTCCTGCTGCTCTACCTGGTGGCGATCGTCACCGCCCTGTTCCCGTACATGAACGAGGAATTCCCGGTCACCTGGACGATCCAGCTGATCTACCTCGTGGTCACGTGCGTGTTCTTCGCGATGTTCTTTTCGGACGACACGCATGCCCGGATGGAGCTGGCGCTCAAGGCCTACACGGTGAGCTGCGTGTTCTCGGCCGCGCTCGGCATCGTCGGCTACCTGCAATGGCTCGGGATCGAGGACCTGTTCTACAAGTACGACCGGGCCTCGGGCACCTTTCAGGACCCGAACGTGTTCGGCTCGTTCCTGACGCTCGGCGCCCTCTACCTAATGCACGGGCTGCTCACCGGCAGCGCGCGGCGCCCGCTGGTGGCGCTGGCCGGCCTGTTGATCATCATGGCCGGGATCTTCCTGTCGTTCTCGCGCGGATCCTGGGGCGGCAGCGTCGTGGCCGTGCTGCTGATGGTCGGCTCCGTCTATGCCGGCACCGGCTCGATCCGCCTGCGCCGCCGGATCGTTCTCCTGACGCTGGCCACTCTGGTGCTCGGCGCGATCGCGGTGATCGGGCTCCTCTCCGTCGAGCACGTGCACAAGATGTTCGAGACCCGGGCTTCCCTGGCCCAGGATTACGACCAGGGCGAGACCGGCCGCTTCGGCAACCAGGTCCGCGGCCTGGCGATGCTGCTGGAGCGCCCGTTCGGCATGGGGCCGATGCATTGGCGGCTCGTCTTCGGGCTGGAGCCGCACAATTCCTATCTCGGCTCCTTCGCCAATGGCGGCTGGCTCGGCGGCGCGGTGTTCATCGGTCTCGTGCTGGCCACGAGCTTCGTCGGATTCCGCCTGCTGGTGCGGCCCTCGCCGTTCCGGGCGCATGCCCAGATCGTCTGGCCGGCGCTGCTGATGTTCTTCCTGCAGGCGTTCCAGATCGACATCGAGAAGTGGCGCCACGTCTACATGATGCTCGGCATGGTCTGGGCGCTGGAGGCCGCCCGGCTGCGCATGTTCGGATCGGCGCCTTCGGGGGGGCGCGTCAGGGCAACGTGATCGTGCGCGACCCAGGGCCCGCTTGAAACGTGGCCGCACTCGCGGCATCGCTCCTGCGAGGACGCTGGCGGACGGCGTATCCGTTCCCGGAGACGGCAGTGAGAGTACATCCGGACGATGAGGCGGCGCGGCTTGCGACCCTGGATGCCCTCGGCATCGTCGGCACGCCCCCCGAGCCGCATTTCGACGCCGTGTGCCGCACCGCCCGCCGCCTGTTCGGCGTGCGCAGCGCCTTCGTGGGCTTTATCGACGACACCCAGCTCTGGCTGAAGACTCCCTGCATCGACGTCCCGACGTCGAGCCCCCGGGAACTCGGCCTGTGCGACCACACGATCCGCAGCGATGCCATGCTGGTCGTGCCCGACACCCGGCTCGATGCCCGCTTCCGGGACCTGCCCGGGGTCGCCGCGCCCGATGGGTTCCGGTTCTACGCCGGCATTCCCCTGAGCCTGACGCCGGGGATCCGGATCGGCACCTTCTGCCTGATTGACCCGGAGCCCCGTGACGGGCTCTCGGAATCCGACGCGGACGCGTTCCGCGATCTCGCCGAGATCGTGATCGCCCATCTGCGGCTGACCGAGGCCAACGCGAAGCGCAGCCACGAGATCGCGCAGGCGGCAGTCCGCGAGGCCCTGATCCGGGAGCAGCATCGCGAGATCAACGCCCGGGCGGAGGCCCAGGCGGCGGCCAACCACCAGCTCACCATGGCCGAGCAACTCGCCAGCGTCGGCAACTGGCGCGTGGACTTCGCCGACGGGCAACCGGTCTGGTCCGAGAGCCTCTACGCGATCGCCGGCCGCGATCCCGGCGGACCGGCGCCCTCGCAGGCCGCCTTCACGGAGATCTATCACCCGGACGACCGGGAGCGGCTCGAGGGGATCGTCGCGGACGCGGTGGCCCGCGGCGCAAGCTTCGATTTCGAGACGCGGTTGCTGCGGCCCGACGGCGAGATTCGCGACGTGGTCGTGCGCGGCCTATGCCGCGGGGAGGGCTCGGTGACCGGCCTCATCGGCGTGCTCATCGACGTGACCGAGCAGCGCCGCGCCGAGGACGAGGTCCGCCGCAGCGAGCTGCGCTATCGCGGCCTCGCCGAGACCCTGCCGCTCCTGATCTGGACCATGCGGGTCGGCGACGGGCAGGCGACCTACGCCAACGCTCAGTTCTACGCCTATTACGGGCCGATCGGGCTGGACCGGGCCCAGCGCCTCGCCCGCAACCACCCGGAGGATGCCGCCGCCATGGAGGCGGCTTGGCAGGAGGCGATCGAGACCGGGATCGGCTATAGCGGCCAGTGGCGGATCCGGCGGCATGACGGTGCCTATCGGTGGCACAAGATCTCGCTGATCCCAATCTATCTCGATCCCGAAGACGGCGCCGTGGTGGAGTGGCTTGGCACCGCGCTCGACGTCGACGACATCGTCACAGCCCGGCTCGCCGTCGAGGAGGCGCGCGGGCTCCTGGGCATCGCCCTGGACGCGGCCGATGCCGGCACCTGGGACTGGGACATGCGCACGGGGTTCGCCACCCTGAGCCTCGAGAGCGCGCGGATGCACGGGCTGCCCGATACCGGCCGGTCGCACACCATGTCGGCGGCGGCCTGGACGGCGCTCCTGAATCCCGAGGATGCCGGCGACGTCTGGAACGAGATCCGGCGGGCGGTGGAAACCTCGTGCCCCTTCGTCGCCGAGTTCCGGGTGGGCGAGCGCTGGATCTACGCACGCGGGCGCACGCAGTTCGGCCCCGAGGGCCAGCCGCAGCGCATGGTCGGCCTCCATCTCGACATCACCGAGCGCAAGGCCGCGGAGGCCGCCCTGCGGGAGGCTACCCGCGACGCCGAAGCCGCACGGGCCGAGGCGGAGCGGGCGAGCGCGGCCAAGAGCGAGTTCCTGGCCGCGATGAGCCACGAGATCCGCACGCCGCTCAACGGCATTCTGGGCTACGCCGACCTGCTGCTGGACGAGAGCGCGATCCAGGACGAGGACCGGCGGCGCCTGGAGCTGATCCACAGCTCGGGGGCGGCGCTCCTCACCGTAGTCAACGACATCCTCGACTTCTCCAAGATCGAGGCCGGCGAGCTGACCCTCGACCCGGTCAGCTTCCCGCTGGTCCAGATCGTTGACGACACGGTGTCGATCGTGCGCGGCAGCGCGCTCCGGAGCGGGTTGCGGATCGAGGCACAGATCGACCCGGCGCTCCCGGGCGTCGTCGTCGGCGATCCGGGCCGCCTGCGGCAGGTCCTGCTCAACCTGCTCAACAACGCCGTGAAGTTCACCCCCGAAGGCTCGGTCACCCTCACGGTGCAGCGGGAGGGCGAGGGCCTCGCGCCCGATGGCGGCCCGGGCGACGTCGTCCGCTTCACCGTGACCGACACCGGCATCGGCATCGCCCCGGCCCAGCAGGAGCGCCTGTTCAAGCGCTTCAGCCAGGTCGACGGCTCGATCAGCCGGCGCTTCGGCGGCACCGGTCTCGGTCTCGCGATCTCCCGGCACCTCGTCACGCTCATGGGCGGCGAGATCGGCATGGAGAGCCGGGAAGGCGAGGGCTCGACCTTCTGGTTCCGCCTGGTCCTGCCGCGAAGCGCCGAGGCGGCGGTTACGCTCCGTCTTGCCGGGACGGCGGCCGCATCCGCGCCGCCGGCCAAGACGTCCCGGGTGCTTCCGGCCCGGGCACCGCTGCGTTTGCTCCTCGTCGAGGACGTACCGCTCAACCAGGAACTCGCCTGCGCCGTGCTCGAATCACAGGGCTACAGCGTGGAGGTGACCGGCGACGGCGGCGCGGCGATCACGGCCGTGGCCCTGTCGGTGGCCGAGGGGCGGCCCTACGACCTCGTGCTGATGGACGTGCAGATGCCCGGTGTCGACGGGCTCACCGCCACGCGCCGGATCCGCGCCCTGGCGCCGCCGGCCTGCGACGTCCCGATCGTGGCGATGACCGCCAACGTCCTGCCGGCTCAGGTCGCGGAGCTGCGCGAGGCCGGGATGGATGACCATGTCGGCAAGCCGTTCCGCCGGGCCGACCTGTTCGCCACGATCAGCCGCTGGACCGCTCCCGGGGCCCGCCGACCGGCACGGCAGGAGGCAACACGGCCCCGGGTGCCGGTCGATCCCGCGGTGCTCGACGCCGGTGTGCTCAGCGACATGGAGATGAGCTTCGGTACGGACCAGGTCGGCGCGCTGCTGGATCTTTTGGCCAACGAGCTGTCCGAGCGGTTCCGGCCGAGCGAGACCGACCGCCTTCAGATCGCCCACGATGCCCACGCCATGGTGGCGGCGGCCGGGCTGCTGGGCTTCGTCGGCCTGTCGAGCCTGTGCCGCGAGGTCGAGGCCGCCGCCCATGCGGGCGCCGACCTCATGCCGCTGATCCGGCGCCTGGAGGTGCAGCGGGCCACGGCCCTCCGGGCCATCCGCCAGCTGCGGGCCGCCTGAGCCGAGCCTACGGCTCCTCCGCCTCCGGCAGCGGATCACCGGTCCAGGTCGTCGCGAAGGCGGCGAGCTGGCGGGCATCCGCGAAGGCCGCGACGGTCACGTCCCGCTCGGCCGGCATCGCTCCCGGGTAAGGGGCGAGCAGGACCCGCACTCGGGCGAGGCGGCCGCCGGGGGCGTTCGCCTCGATCCAGGCCTGCGCGTCGGGGGTCAGGCGATCCGGACCGTCGAGGGCCCGGGCATCGGCGCGCAGCACGACCACGTAGGTGCCGAGGCTCGGATCGGCCTGCTGCACCGCCTTGACGATGTCGATCACGGGCTCTCCGCGAAGTCGTTGAGCTGCACCTGGGCCTGGGCCGTGGTGAAGTTCGGGATGTCGGCGAAGATCTCCTCGCCATGGGCGGCAACGGCCTTCTTGAACGCGTCGGCCGATTCGAAGGTCAGCAGCGCCATCACTTGGAACGGGGCTGCGCCGCCGTCCGGGGTTCCGGAACCCTTGACGACCTTCGCGTCGTGGAGACCCAGGGCCGACCAGCGCTCGCGCACCAGCGGCATGTGGTGGCCGAGATAGTAGCCCATGTCGAAATTCGGGCCGGCCGGATACATCACGCTGACCAGGATCATGCGGTCATCCTCCCTGTTGCGGCCCCCGTATCGCCGGGGCGCCGGTAAAACCATAGGGCACCATCCCGAAAGGCAATCGCTGATTCTCGGAAAGAGATGATGCCTGCTTCAACACTCAGACCATCGTCCCGGATATCGGATCCGGGACAGTGCTTCAGTGCAGCTTCACCCGCGATTCGGTGCGGCGGGTGAGCGCCCGGGCCATGGCGTCGAGCGCCGTCTTGACGGTGCCGTGGAGCGCCCGCTCGTGCATCTTGTAGAGCGAGCGGTACATCATCCGGGCGAACAACCCGGCGATGAGCATGTTCTTGCCCCGGACGAAGCCCATCAGGCTGCCCACCGTCGAGTACTCGCCGAGCGACACGAGCGACCCGAAATCCTTGTACTTGAACGGCTTCAAGGGCTTGCCGTCGATCTTGGCCTGGATCTGGCCGATCAGGTGGCTGGCCTGCTGGTGGGCGGCCTGGGCCCTGGGCGGCACGGGCCGGTCCGATCCGGCCTCGACCAGATAGGCGCAGTCGCCCATCGCGAAGATATCGGGATCGCGGGTGGTCTGCAGGGTCGGGGCGACCACCAGCTGGTTGGTCCGCGTCGTCTCCAGGCCGCCGATGCCCTGCAGGAAGGGCGGCGCCTTCACGCCGGCCGCCCAAACCACCAGCTCCGACGGGATGAAGGTGCCGTCGGCGAGCTGCACGCCGTCGGCGCGCACCTCGGTCACCCGCGCCTTCACGCGAACGTCGACCCCGATCTTGTTCAGGAGCTGCATCACCTCCACCGAGAGGCGCTGCGGCACCGCCGGTAGGATCCGGTCGGCCGCCTCGACGAGGGTGATGCGGATGTCCTTGCTCGGGTCGATCCGGTCCAGCCCGGTGGCGACCACGTGGCGGAAGGTCCGGTGCAACTCGGCGGCGAGTTCCGTGCCGGTAGCGCCGGCGCCGATCACCGTGACGTGGAGCTGGCCGGGACGGACCGGCCCATCCTGCGTGTGGGCCCGCAGGGACGCGTTGACCAGGCGCTGGTGGAACCGCACCGCCTGGTCCTGGGTGTCGAGCGCGATGGCATGCTCGGCGACGCCGGGCGTCCCGAAATCGTTGGTGGTCGAGCCCACCGCCATCACGAGGGTGTCGTAGGGGACCGAGCGCTCCGGCGTGACCTCGCGCCCCTCGGGGTCGTGACTCGCGGCGAGCCGGATCGTGCGGGCCTCGCGGTCGAGCCCGGTCATGCTGCCGATACGGTAGCGGAACCCGTGCATGTGGGCGTGGTGCAGGTAATCGACGGCGTGGTGGCCGATATCGAGGCTGCCCGCCGCCACCTCGTGCAGCAGCGGCTTCCAGATATGCGTGCGGGCGCGGTCGACCAGGGTGATATGCGCGCGCTTGCCGCGCCCGAGCTTGTCGCCGAGCTTCGTCACCAACTGAAGCCCCGCGGCACCGCCGCCGACCACGACGACGCGATGCAGGCCGGACTCGTTCTCGACGGGTACCATCGACACCCTTTCTCCCCCACGGGCCTGGATTGACGCCCCGGCCGGATTAAACGCCTCGGACGCCCGATTGCCATATCTGCCTGCCAAGAGCACGCCCGATCGAGCGGGCCGGATCCGTGCAGGTGTGGGATCCGGGCCCGCGCCTCAGACCCCGGGGGCGCCGGGCTGGCGCAGGGGATGCGCCTCGGCGACC
The DNA here is from genome assembly GCF_001262595.1 of Methylobacterium sp. ARG-1. Classification (NCBI taxonomy): domain Bacteria; kingdom Pseudomonadati; phylum Pseudomonadota; class Alphaproteobacteria; order Hyphomicrobiales; family Methylobacteriaceae; genus Methylobacterium; species Methylobacterium sp. ARG-1. The sequence continues at coordinate 41,348 of NZ_LHCD01000017.1, read as the reverse complement.
TCCGGCAGGGCGAGGCAGGCCTCGGCGATCCGGGCGACCGTCGGGTAGGCCGCCGTTTCGACCCCGAAGATCCCGGTCCCGACCCAGAGGCTGACGAGGCAGAGGTCGGCGTGGCTCACCGCGTCGCCCTGGCAGAAGCGGCCGGTCCCCGGCTCGGTGGCGAGCCGGGTCTCAAGGGTCTTCAGGCCGGTCTCGAAGGCGTTGCGAAGGAAGGCCAGCATCCGGTCCCGGGGCAGCCCGTATTCCTCCATCAGGAAGGTGCGCACCCGTGGCACGTAAAGAGGATGCGTGTCGCAGGCGACGACCTGCGCGAGCGAGCGTGCCCGGGCGCGGGCTCGCGGCTCCTCGGGCAGCAGGCATACGCCGTCCTGCGTCTCCTCCAGATAGTCGAGGATCGCCAGGGATTGGGTCAGCGGCGGACCGTCGCCGTCGTACAGCGCCGGCACCGCGCCCTGCGGGTTGATCGTGCGGAATTCCGGCTTGTGCTGGTCGCCGGCATCGAGGTCGATGAAGGTCTCCTCGTAGGCGATGCCCTTCAGTTTCAGAGCGATCCGGACCCGGAAGGCCGCGGCCGAGCGCCAATTGCCGTACATGTGCATGGGAGGAGTTCCGGATTGCGGTGTCTTCGGCACCGATACGCACGAAGACACCGCAATCCGGCGCCGTCGGCAAGTCGAGGCGTCTGCAGATTTCCGCCTCGGTCCACGGGCCGGGAACCGCACGGGTGGACGTCATGTCCCGGGGGTCGTCACCCGGCGCTACGAGTTGCGCGTCTGCTGTCCGACGGAGACCAAGGCGGCCGCGGCTGACAATCGTCCGGCTTTGCGCTTGCGTTTCCGGGGAAGATCGCGGGGCTGGAGCGCTTCGAACGAAATCTTCGACGTGTCCTTGGAAGTCTCGTCGATGGATGCCACCGACGCGCGCCTGGCCTCATCGTGGGGCGACATATCGGGCTGCAGGATGTCGCGGCCGGCGACACACCATCGCGCGGCGGCCGCGGCATGGATTTCGGCCGTGTGCAGCACCGGCACCGGATCGGGCTTGTTGAAGGCCAGGGCGATTTCCGGCGAGGCCACGATGATCCCGTCAACGCCCTGCGCCTCGAACTGGGACATGATCTGGTGGTAGGTCTCGACTTCGAGCAATGTGCTCTCGCCGTTGTAGATGCGATTGCAGACCGAGTAGTCGATATTGACCCAGAGATTCTGGCTCGGAAGCACCACATCCAGATAGCAGGACCGCTGTCTGAGATCCTGGTAATACGGCCCGCTCATGGTCGCCGAGGTGCCGACCAAGCCGACTTTTCTCAGGGACAGGCGCCGGATCTCATCGGCCAGCGCGTCGTGAACCGGGATCACGGGCACGCCGAAATGGATCGGTTCCCCCGCAAGCGCGCAGTGAAGTGTGTCGCTGGCGATCATCAGGGCATCGACGCCTTCGAGGAGCAGGTTCGCGGCGGCCTCCTTGATCTGATCGACGATCAACGGCCAGCCGTCTTTCGAAAGCAGATGAATGATCGTGTCCGGGTCGAGGCTCCAGGTCACGAGGTCCGCAGCGACACGGTTGCCGGTTAGGCTCAAGACGTGACGGTTGATCATTTGATGGCGCTCGATCGTCGAACGCCGACTCAGGCCGCCGAGAACTCCCAGCCGTCTTGATGTCGTCGTCATCTCGCGCCCTCCTGCTTGGCGTCGTGGGTGTTCTTTCGGCCGAGATGAAACATTTGGGCCCGGGAACCTGTGCAAGCATCGGCCGATCCGTGTCGGGCCGGTGGCGAAACCTGCGAATTCCTGCGCGCGTATCAGGCGCGAATAGAGCAAAGACCCATGTCTGGAACGGCATCGTTCCAGGCTCGATATCGTCGAGTGGCGAGGCGAAGGTCAGAACACGATTCGCGCGCGAAACTCCATGAGGGGGTCGTTGGTTCGAGGCCGGAATACGGTCTCGATTCGTCGTCGGCACGCGGAAGACTGCTCTGTGCCAGTCTCCATCGAGCGGGGACTCGTCCCGACACCGTCGGCCAACCGAGAGTGGTCTGAGTCGCGGGAAAAATCAAAGATTTTGTGGCTGCCTGTTTCCAATATCATATTGTTGGGGCGATGATTTGACATAGCGGTGCGGCATGCCACTTGGATAGAGCGGGCCTGATGGATTCAGTCTTGTCTGCGGTTTTATGGGATAGGGTGCGCCGTATTGATGGAGAGATGTCTCATTTTTCCACAGGGAGCACGATTTCGTGATGGATCTCTCTGATTGCATCTGCTGAAAATAGTTTCATTCTAAAAACATCTGCGTGTGGCGCTTTCGCTTTGTTCCGGAGCGCTTACCGGCTGACCCGGGTTCATAGGTGCGATGCCGGCGCAGACGAAAGCGGGCGAACGGGCCGCAATGGTTCGGCGTATCGGACGGAGGCCTCAAGAAATCGGCCTCGGGAGTGGCGCCTACATCCCCATTGCTGATTCGGCGGCCCGTGGCCGAGGGGGCGACAAGCGCGGGGCGGCGGCCCATATCCCGGCTCGAGTTCGGAGAACCCACGATGGCCGATCAGCCCGATTCACGCCGCTTCATCCCGCTGGGAATCGCGGTGCTCACCGTCTCGGACACCCGCCGCATGGCGGATGACCGCTCAGGCGATACCCTGAGCCAGCGCCTCACCGACGCAGGCCATCGGCTCGCGGCCCGGGCCATCGTGCCGGACGAGATCCCGGCGATCCGAGAACAGGTCGAGGCATGGCTGCGCGATCCGGCGGTCGACGTGGTGATCACCACGGGCGGCACCGGATTCACCGGCCGCGACGTGACTCCCGAGGCGCTGGAGCCGCTGTTCGAGAAGCGGATGGACGGCTTCTCGGCGGTGTTCCACCGGATCTCGTACGACAAGATCGGCACCTCGACCCTGCAATCCCGGGCCACGGCCGGGGTCGCGCAGGCGACGTACGTGTTCGTGCTGCCGGGCTCGCCGGGGGCGTGCCGGGACGCCTGGGACGGCATCCTGGCGCAGCAACTCGATTACCGGCACCGCCCCTGCAACTTCGTCGAGATCATGCCGCGGCTCGACGAGCACCTGCGGCGCGGCGCCAGCATCACGGCGTGACGGCGTTGCCCTCCTTGCGGCGCAGCACCGAGTGCCTGCGTCCGTAGAAGAAGTAGATGACCAGCCCGATCGCCATCCAGATCACCAGGCGCAGCCAGGTGTCGAGGGGCAATCCGACCATCAGCAGCAGGCAGAACAGGATGCCGAGGATGGGCACCACCGGCACCGCCGGGGTCCGGAACGGCCGCTTCATGTGCCGGTCGGTCCGGCGCAGGTGGATCACCGAGCCGCAGACCAGGATGAAGGCGGCGAGCGTGCCGATGCTGACCATCTCGCCGAGGATGTGGATCGGCACCAGCGCCGCCACGAGGGCGACCGCAGCGCCGATCAGCGCCTGGCTGCGATAGGGCGTCTGGTAGGTCGGATGGACATGGGCGAACAGCTTCGGCAGCAGCCCGTCATTGGCCATGGTGAAGAAGATTCGGCTCTGGCCGTAGAGCAGGACCAGGATCACCGTGGTCAGGCCGGTGAGCGCCCCCAGCTTGATCAGCAACGCGAACCAGCCGATGCCGATGGCATCGACCCCCTTGGCGATCGGGTCGGGAACGTTCAGCTCCTTGTACGGCACCAGCCCGGTCAGGACGGCGGCCACGAGCACGTAGAGGATCGTGCAGACGGCGAGCGAGCCGAGGATGCCGATCGGCATGTCCTTCTGCGGCTTGCGCGCTTCCTGGGCGGCGGTGGAGACCGCGTCGAAGCCGATGAAGGCGAAGAAGACCACGCCGGCGCCGCGCAGGATGCCGCTATAGCCGTACTGCCCGAAGCTCCCCTCGTTCGGCGGGATCAGCGGGCTCCAATGCGCCGTGTCGACATGGCCCCAGCCCAGCGCGATGAACGCGACCACCACGGTGAGCTTGACCGCCACCATGATGTTGTTGAACCGCGCCGATTCCTTGGTGCCGCGCATCAGCAGGATCGTGATCAGCGCCACGATCACCACGGCCGGCAGGTTGAACAGGGCGGTGCCGCCGCCGTCGATCGCCGTCCCCGGCGCGTGCGCGAACCGGGCCGGGATCACGATGCCGACATCCTTCAGCAGGCTCGTGATGTAGCCCGACCAGCCCACCGCCACCGTCGCGGCGCCCATGGCGTATTCGAGGATCAGGTCCCAGCCGATCAGCCAGGCGAAGAACTCGCCCAGCGTCGCGTAGGTATAGGTGTAGCTCGACCCGGCCACCGGGATCAGCGCCGCCATCTCGGAATAGCAGAGGCCGACGAACGCGCAGGCGATGCCACCGAGCACGAAGGACAGCATGATGCCGGGCCCGGCATACTGTGCCGCCGCGGTGCCGGTGAGCACGAAGATGCCGGCGCCGATGATCGCCCCGATCCCCATCGCGGTGATCGAGAGCGCCCCGAGCGTCTTCGAGAGCTGCTGCTCGCCCTCGCCGCTCTCCAGGATGTCGTCGACGGACTTCCGCCCCATCAGGCCCGAGGAGTCCATCGGCGCATCCTTCCCTGCAGCGCAACGGGTGCAGCGCTCGCCTATAAGCTCCAGTTCAGCAAGTTTTCTGCCATCGCACCAGGGAATTTCACCGCGCGTGCGCGGATAACGGCAAGTCGAGCTGCGACATTCTGTCGATCAGGGCCGGTCGATCCGGGCGATCAGCGGCCTGACCTTGAGGCGTGGCGCGAACACCGCGCCGGCTTGCAGCGCGTCCCGCCGCACCACGTCGCCGGGCCGGGCCCGCCGGGCGCCAAGAACGGCTTCGATGCGGCCGACCAGACCGGCGATCCAGCCCGCGGCCGGGCGGTGCAGGCGGCCGAGCCCGGTCTCCGGCCGGGCCGTGCCGACGAAGCGGTCGAGGGTGCGAATCCAGCCCTCCGCCGGGACGTCGCCGGCCTCCAGGCACAGTACCCAGTCCCGCCGGGCCGCCGCGGCGCCGGCCGCATAGGGGCTCACGCCGCGATGCAGCACCAGGGTCGCCCCGGTGGCGTCCGCGATGGCGGCGGCCGCCTCGCTCTCCCGGCCGGTCACGATCACCGCGTCGCCGATCAAGCCGCCGGCGACGCCCGATACGAGCACGCTGAGCGTGTCGGCCAGGCGGTCGATCGCGTCCGGATCGGCCGGATCGGCCAGATAGGTCACGGCGGAGAGCATGAGCGCGCCCATAGACGATTTTGCGCGGCGGTAAACCGCTGCGCCGCATCTCGGCAGTGATGCCGGGCATCGAAGCTGGCGCGCGGGCGCGTTTGCCTGAAATTAAGGCGTTGGCCACGTCTATGTTCGCGCTATGTTCCGTTCAGGGCACAAGGCGGCGCGACATGGCAGAGAGTCCGAGCGGATCCACCCCCGAGGCGTCCCTGCGGCTCGGCCCGAGCGCGCGGCCTCTGGAGGCTCGGCGCGGGCGCGGCGCTACGGCCAATCCCACGAGCCGCTACGACGCCGCCGCGCGCGAGGACATCCAGGACGGCGATTGGGAGGCGGATGCCCCCGCCGCCCTGCGCACCCAGGTCACCCTTGAGCGCACGGCGCGGATCATCGCCCGCAATACCTCGCCGGACATCCCGTTCGACCGGTCGGTCAACCCGTATCGCGGCTGCGAGCACGGCTGCATCTACTGCTACGCGCGGCCGACCCATGCCTGGCTCGGTCTGTCGCCGGGGCTCGACTTCGAATCGCGAATCGTCGCCAAGCCCGACGCCGCCCGGGTCCTGGCACGCGAGATCGCTGCGCCGGGCTACCGGCCGGCGACGATCGCGCTCGGTACCGCCACCGATCCCTACCAGCCGGTGGAGCGGGAGCACCGCATCACCCGCGCCGTGCTGGAAGTGCTGAGGGAGGCCCGCCATCCTGTCGGCATCACCACCAAGTCCGACCTCGTGCTGCGCGACCTCGACATCCTGGCCGAGATGGCGGCCGAGAACCTCGTGCTGGTGGCCGTCTCGCTGCCGACGCTGGATCCGCACCTCGCCCGACGGCTCGACCCGCGGGCGCCCCGGCCGGAGAAGCGGCTCTCCGCGATGCGGCGCCTGAGCGAGGCCGGCGTGCCCGTGATGGTCAACGTCTCGCCGATCATCCCAGGGCTGACCGACCACGAAATCGAGGCGATCCTGGCCCGCGCCCGGGAGAACGGCGCGAGCCGCATCGGCCATGCTTTGCTGCGCCTGCCGGGCGAGGTCGCCGACCTCGTGGCCGACTGGTTCGCCGAGCACTATCCCGAGCGTCGGGCCCGGGCCTTCGCGCTGCTGAGCCAGGCCCGGGGCGGCCGCGAGAACGATCCCCGCTTCGGCCACCGCTTCCGCGGGGAGGGGGCCTATGCCGAGATGATCGGCCAGCGGGTTCGTCTCGCCGGCGGCCGGCTCGGCTTCGCCTTCGGGCGGATGGCCCTGAACGAGGCGGCGTTCCGCAAGCCGGGGGCGCAACTCGCGCTGTTCTGACGGGACGCTCCTCCGGGTTCCGCGGGAGCGATTGCCGTTGCGGTACCGGCCGCACGAAAGTCGGCCTCCGCTCCCGAAACCGATTCCGCTGGGAGAATCAGATCTCAGCCGATGGGCTACTCAATGATGGCCGTGCCTGCATCCGTTTCAAGGGAGATGGCGGGCGCATTTCGAGGGCAAAGCAATTCCTGCGGTGCAGTATTTACCAATGGAAAGTGTCACACATTCGTGTTGCAAACGTCATGGTTCGGATCCAGAGAGATTATGCCGCTGATAGATCTTTAGAGGTTTTCTAAAACAGGATCGAAAATCATCCGGCAACGTTTTTTCATCTTGATGGAACCGCTTCCGATGTCTCGTGGGCAACCCTTAACGTTCGCCGGCTTCGAGCTCACGACCCTGACGATCGGCAAGATCCTGTGCGCGACCCTGTTCTCGATGAGCGTCATGCTGATCGCCTCGGGGGTTTCGACCCTGCGTGACGCCCAGGTTCGGGCGGACCAGAGCCATCGCGTGGTGGCGTTGACCGAGGCGAGCCGGACGCTTCTCAAGGATCTCCTGGCCATCCGCATGGAGCGGGGCCGCACGCTCCAGGCCCTGAAGGCCGCCGAGCCGATTCCCGGTAAGGACGCGGCGCTGATCGCCGCCCAGCGCGCCACCATCGCGACCGGTCTCGCCCAGCTCGCGACGCTCGCCCGCGAGGTGGATGCGCCCACGGTGCTGGCGAAGGTCGAGCCGCTGCAGCGGGCCTACGAGGCCACGCTCAAGCTGCGCCCGCAGGTCGATGCCGCCCTCGCGGTTCCGGCGGCGCAGCGACCCGCTGGCACGCTGCCGGCCACCGCCGAGGCGTCGCAAGCGTTGCTCGACGCCTTCCTGGCCGCGAACGACGCGGTCGACGCCGTCATCCCGCGCGGCGACCCGAGCCTGGCGCATTACCTCGACCTGAAGCGCGCGGCCTGGGCCTCCCGGGCGCTGATCGGCGGCGTGGTCGTGCGGATCGAATCCGCCGTCGCCGCCGGCACATCGTGGTCGCAGGCCGATCTCGTCGTCGCCGCCGAGGAGCGCGGGCGGCTGGCCGCCGCCTGGTCCAGCGTCGTCGCGGCGGCCGCCGACGAGGCATCGGACACGGTTCGGGCCGCCGTCCGCAAGGCGAAGGCCGACAATTTCGAGGGCGAGGCCGAGGCGCGCCGCAGGGCCGCCACGGAGGCGCTCTCGCAGGGCCGGCCGACCGGCCTGTCCATCGACGACCTGCGCATCCGGCACACCGCCGAGGTGAACACGATCGCCGACCTGGCCACAGCCGCGCTCGACGCGCTGGTCGACCGGGCCCGGGCGCTGACCGACGAGGCGCGTGCCGCCCTGTTGCGGACGGCCCTGTTCCTGATCGCCGCTCTGCTGCTGACCGGGGTTGGTACGCTGGTCGTGGTCCGGCGGGTGCTGCGGCCGATCCGCAGCATGACCGGAGCGATGCGCGCCCTGGCCGACGGGGACGCCTCCGTCGTGGTTCCGGCCCGGGAGCGCCGGGACGAGATCGGCGCCATGGCCGAAGCCGTCCAGGTGTTCAAGGACAACCTGCTCCGGACCCGGCAGCTCGAAGCCGAGGCGGAGGAGGCGCGCCGCAGTGCCGAGGGGCAGCGCCGGGCCGTCATGCGCCAGATGGCCGAGACCTTCGAGGCCGCGATCGCCGGCATCGTCACCCAGGTCTCGTCGGCGGCAGCCGAGTTGCAGGCCACGGCCTGGCAGATGACCGCGAGCGCCCAGCAGACCGCGAGCCAGTCCGGCACGGTCGCGGCGGCGGCCGAGCAATCCGCCTCCAACGTCAACACCGTGGCGAGCGCCGCCGAGCAGCTCGGCAGCACCGTCGAGGAGATCGGTCGCCAGGTGCAGGACTCGACGGCCCTGGCCCAACGGGCGGTCGGCGAGTCCGACCAGACCGCCGTCCTCGTGTCCGAGCTGAGCGCCGCCGCCGCCCGGGTCGGCGACGTGGTGCAGCTGATCGCCTCGATCGCCGCGCAGACCAACCTGCTGGCGCTCAACGCCACGATCGAGGCCGCGCGGGCTGGCGCGACCGGACGGGGTTTCGCCGTGGTGGCGGCGGAGGTCAAGGAACTCGCCGGCCAGACCGCCAAGGCGACCGAGGAGATCGCCAGCCAGATCGGCCGGATCCAGGGCGTCACCGGCGAGGCCGTGGGAGCGATCGGCGCGATCACCGGCCGGATCCGGGAGATCAACGCCGTCGCGACGACGATCGCGGCCGCGGTGGAGCAACAGGGCGCGGCGACGCGGGAGATCGTCCGCAACGTCACCCAGGCGACAGCAGGCACGCAGGAGGTCACCGGCAACATCGCCGGCGTGGCGCAGGCGGCCGGGCAGACCGGTGCGGCGGCCGAGCAGGTCCTCGCCTCGGCCACCGGGCTGTCGCGCCAGTCCGAGCAGCTCGCGGCCGAAGTGGAACGCTTCCTCGCCAATGTCCGGGCCGCCTGAATCCGGGCGGGCGTCGCGCGCGCTGCGTCGAGGTCGCCCTTCCCAGACTACGCACAGGTTACGAGACCAGATTCGGCCGGCCTGTTCGCCGCGCCGAAGCGAACCGGTCCTTGTTTCGCGGTCCGTGATGCAATGGCGGGCGGATAAAAAACAGATTTGTTCGCGTTCAGAAATAAATATTCGTCGACATGCAAAATGATGCATGGAAAAAACAGAGAACAACATCGTTGACCGGCGCAAAGTCCGAGATAAACAGACACTCATCTCGCACAGTTGAGGTTGTTCGATGAGCCTATTCAGGACATTGGCCGATTTGGCGTCGATCCTGCTCGGATCAGTCGTAGCTTTGATGGGTTTGGCTCTGGTTGCCGGCGGGGCATACTTGGTGTGGCTCGGCGGCAGCTGGTATTTCGTGGTCATGGGCGCCGCGATGTTCGTGTCCGGCATCCTGGTCGCCCAGCGCCGGCGCGAAGGCGCGCTGCTCTACGGGGCGGCGTTCGTCCTCACCGGGGCCTGGGCGGTCTGGGAGGTTGGGTTCGCGTTCTGGCCGCTGGTCTCGCGGCTGTTCGCCCTGGCGGTGCTCGCCTGCGTGGTCGCCCTGTTCGCACCGCTGCTTGATCGATCCGGCGGCGGTGCGTGGCGCCGGGCCTCCCTGGGCCTCTCCGCCGCCCTGGCGCTCGTCCTGGTGGCGACCACCCTGCGGGCGTTCCAGGCGGTGCCGATCATCGCCGCGACCGAGGTTGCGCCGGTGCATCCGGCGACCCAGGCGGGGCAGCAGGTCGATTGGGCGGCCTGGGGCAACACCAATGCCGGCACACGCTTCGCCGGGCTGACCCAGATCGACGCCGCCAACGTCGCCCAACTCCAGCCGGCCTGGACCTTCCGCACCGGGGACATCGCCGTGAGCAACGGCTTCGGCGCCGAGGACCAGACCACGCCGCTCCAGATCGGCGACACCGTCTATGTCTGCACGCCCAACGACATCGTCATCGCGCTCGACGCCGATACCGGCGCGCAGCGCTGGCGCCACGATCCGAAGGCGAGCGCCCCGCAATGGCAGCGGTGCCGCGGGCTCGGCTATCACGACGCGGGCGCCGCGGAGGGTGGAAAGGTCTGTCCCCGCCGCCTGCTGCTCGCCACGATCGACGCGCGCCTGATCGCCCTCGACGCCGCCACCGGCCAGCCCTGCACCGATTTCGGCACGGGCGGCACGGTCGATCTCAAGACCGACATGGGTGAGGTCAAATCCGGCTACTACACGCAGACCGCGGCGCCGCTGATCGCCGGCGATCTCGTGGTGGTGGGCGGCCGGGTCGCCGACAATATCGAGACCGGGGAGCCCGGCGGCGTGGTCCGGGCCTACGACGTCGCCAGCGGCGAACTGCGCTGGGCCTGGGACCCGGGCAACCCGGCAACCAGCCGCCTGCCGCCGCCGGGCGAGACCTATACGCGCGGCACGCCCAACGTCTGGACCAGCATGGCGTATGATTCGGCCCTCGGCCTGATCTACGCGCCCACTGGCAACGCGACGCCCGACTTCTTCGGCGGCCACCGCACCGCGCAGGACGACGCCACCAACTCGTCGATCTTCGCGCTGGACGCGGCGACCGGGCGGCCGCGCTGGCATGTCCAGCTCGTGCACAAGGACCTGTGGGACTTCGACGTGCCGGCCCAGCCGGCGCTCTACGACCTGCCCGACGGCAACGGCGGCACCGTGCCGGGGCTGATCGCCGCCACCAAGCATGGCCAGATCTTCCTGCTGAACCGCGCGACGGGGGCGCCGATCGCGCCGATTACCGAGCGGCCGGTGCCGCAGGGCAACGTGCCGGGCGAGCATTACGCGCCGACGCAGCCCTATTCGGACATGCCGTCGATCGGCACAGAGACCCTGACGGAAGCCGACATGTGGGGGGCGACGCCGTTCGACCAGCTCCTGTGCCGGATCCAGTTCAAGACCATGCGCCACGAGGGGACCTTCACCCCGCCGGGCTTCGACACCGCGCTCCAGATGCCGGGCTCGCTCGGGGGCATGAACTGGGGCAGCACCGCGATCGACATGACCCGGGACTACCTGATCGTGAACGACATGCGGCTCGGCCTGTGGAACCGGCTGATCCCGCGGGAACAGGTCGAGACCGGCAAGGCTGCCGGCACCGAGATGGGCCTGTCGTCGATGCGCGGCACGCCCTACGTCTCCCTGCGCAACCGCTTCGTGTCGGCGCTGAATGTGCCGTGCCAGAAGCCGCCCTTCGGCACGCTGACCGCTATCGACCTGAAGGCGCGCCGCATCGCCTGGCAGGTCCCGCTCGGCACGGTCGAGGATACCGGGCCGCTGGGGATCAAGATGCACCTGCCGATCCCGATCGGCATGCCCTCGCTCGGCGGGTCGCTGGTGACCGGCTCGGGCCTGATCTTCTTCGCCGGCACCCAGGATTACTACCTGCGGGCGTTCGATGCCGCGACCGGTCGCGAGGTCTGGAAGGGCCGCCTGCCGGTGGGCAGCCAAGGGGCGCCGATGACCTACCGGTCCCCAAAAACCGGCCGCCAATACGTCGTGATCACGGCCGGCGGCGCCCGCCAATCCCCCGACCGCGGCGACTACGTGGTCGCCTACGCGCTGCCGCCCGATTCCGGATCGAAGTGATCCGATCCGCGTACGGGAAATTCCGGGTCTCCAAAGGGCTCAGCCCTTTGGCGGGGTTCGGGGGCAGAGCCCCGGAAAGTTGCGGGGCTCTGCCCTGCACCTGCAAAAGGTCCCGATCCTTTGAAACCTAGCCGAACCCGCGGGTGAAGCTGAGGCGGTGGTGCGGGCTCCGGCCCAGGGCCATCAGGCCGGCCCGGTGCAGGGCCGTGCCGTAGCCGACATTGCGCTCCCAGCCGTAGCCCGGATGGCGCTCGGCCAGCCGGCGCATGAGGTTGTCGCGAAAGACCTTGGCGACGATCGAGGCGGCGGCGATCTGCGGCACCAGGGCATCGCCGCCGACCACCGCGCGACCCTGCAGGCCGGGCAGGGCGTCCCGTCCGTCGACCAGGACCGGCGCCGCAATGCCGAGGCGTGCCACCGCCCGCGCCATGGCATCGAGGGTCGCGGCGCGGATGTTGATCCGGTCGATCAGCGCCCGGGAGCCCGCCGCCACGGCGACCCGGGCATGGGCGCGGATCAGCGGCGCCAGCTGAACGCGGACCGGCTCGGGCACGCGCTTGCTGTCGTCCAGGGCGCCCAGCAGGGCCGGGGGGATCGCATTCGGGTCGAACCAGACCGCGGCCACGACCACCGGTCCGCACAGGGCGCCGCGCCCGACCTCATCGCAGCCGATCACCACCGGGTAATCCTTGGCGCGGGCCGGGTCGAAGGACGGGGTGAGGGTGGATCTGGTTCGCTTCACGGACGGCATGCGGCCGTCCTGCCATCCCGCGCGGCCGTCGTCACGGTTCAGGCGGCGTTCCGGGTGCCCCGCTCGCCGCCATGCGCCTCGATGATGTTGCCGAAGAACTGATCGGCGCTGACGTCCCAGCCGCGGCGCAGGGCTTCCTGTCGGCACTCGGCCCGGGACAGGCGAAGCGCTGCGAGCGCGGCCGCGCGCAGGTCGTGGTCGAGGATGCCGACCCGGGTCCCGCTCAGAACGTCGTTGGGTCCCGGCACCGGGAAGGCGGCGATCGGCAGGCCGCAGGCCATGGCTTCCAGAAGCACGATGCCGAACGTGTCGGTCAGGCTCGGGAACACGAAGGCGTCGCAGGCGGCGTAGACCGATGCCAACGCCGCGCCGGTCCGCGTGCCGAGGAAACGCGCTTCCGGAGCCAGGGCCTGCAGCCGCGCCCGGTCCGGCCCGTCGCCGACCACGACCTTGGTGCCGGGCAGGTCGAGGCTGAGGAAGGCCGCCAGGTTCTTCTCGACGGCGAGGCGGCCGACATAGAGGAACAGCGGCCGTGGCAGCTGGGCCAGTTCCGCGGGCGGCGGCTCGCCGGGGGCGGCCGGGCGGAATCGCTCGGTGTCGACCCCGCGGGTCCAGCGCATCAGGCGGGTGAAACCCCTGGCCTCCAGCTCCGCCTGGAGGGTCGGGGTGCTGACCATCGTGCCCCGGGCCGCGCCGTGGAAGCGGCGCAGATAGGCGTAGGACCACGCCTCCGGCACCGGCAGCCGGGCGGCGAGGTATTCCGGAAACCGCGTGTGATAGCTCGTGGTGAAGGGCAGACCGTGGGCCAGGCAGTGGCGCCGGGCCGCGAAGCCGATCGGACCCTCGGTGGCGATATGGACATGGCTCGGCCGCTCCTTGGCCCAGCGCGCCGCCACCCGGTCCCGTCCGGCCAGGGCCAGGCGGATCTCCGGGTAGCCCGGCAGGGGCAGCGAGCGGAAATCGGCCACCGAGAGCAGGGCCGTCTCGAAGCCGTGCTCGGGCGCCCGGCGGACCATCTGCTCCAGGGAGCGCACCACGCCGTTGACCTGCGGATGCCAGGCATCGCTGGCGATGAGGAGCTTCACCGAGCGATCCCTCACGCCACCGCGCGCCGGCCCGTCACCGCCCGCGGCGCGGCCTCGGCCTCGCGCGCGCGCAGGATGCTCGGATAGTGCAGCACCTCGATGCGGCCGTCGTAATGCTCGATCAGCCCGGTGCAGGATTCCACCCAGTCGCCGGTATTGAGGTAGCGCAAATCGCCGATCGCCCGGTCGGCGGCGTGGTGGATATGCCCGCAGATCACGCCGTTCGCGCCCTGGCGGCGCGCCTCCTCGGCCAGGATCGTCTCGAACCGGCCGATGAAGCTGACGGCGTTCTTCACCCGCAGCTTCGCCCAGGCCGAGAGCGACCAGTAGGACAGGCCGACCCGCCGCCGGATCCGGTTGATCACGGTGTTAAGCGTCAGGGCCAGCGTGTAGGCGCCGTCGCCGAGATGGGCGAGCCAGGGCGAGTGCCGCACCACCATGTCGAACTGGTCGCCGTGGATCACCAGGTAGCGCTGCCCGTCGGCCGCCTCGTGGATCGCGGTCTCGGCGATCTCGATGCCGCCGAAATTCGTGCCGACGTAATCGCGCAGGAATTCGTCGTGGTTGCCCGGCAGGTAGACGATCCGGGCGCCCTTGCGCACCTTTCGCAGGAGCTTCTGGACGACGTCGTTGTGTTCCTGCGGCCAGTACCAACCGGAGCGCAGCTGCCAGCCGTCCACGATGTCGCCGACCAGGTAGACCGTGTCGGCGTCGTAATCGCGCAGGAACGACAGGAGCAGCCCGGCCTGGCAGCCGCGCGTTCCGAGATGCAGGTCCGACAGGAACAGCGTGCGAACCCGGACCGGCATCTCCTCATCCTCGGCCACGTCACCCTCCCGGCGGTCGAACGGTGCCGGGATCCAGAGCGCGATCTCGTCTCAGTTTGATGACGCGGGGGTGGATCGCTGTGGGTGTTGTGGTGCGCTGCAGCGGAAGTTCTCAAGCCCGAATAGCTGGCGTTGCGGCGCACAAAAAATTTTTTTACCGCGATCCCGAAGTTTTTCCGGTTTTGCTTCCGAGCTTCGCCGCCTCATAATACCAGATAACCGGTGGCTCGGCGTGAGCCGGGCCGGACGCGTACTGGAAGGCGGCCAGGGTGCCTTGAGACGAGGCGCCGTAGAACGGGACGGCATTTCGGAGGCGACCGGCGCGCGGGGGCGCGCCGCGACGCGAGCGGCACGAGGCCGCCTGCCGCTCCGCTGAGCCCCCCGATCCACGGATGACGCGGATGACGTTCGGGACGCTGCGGCCTGCCGCGGCTACCGGCGCCGCTCGCAGGATGCCCGACACGGCCTTCGAGGACGTTCGAACGAACCGGCGCGGGTCCGCCCGCGCACAACAGAGTTTTTGGAGGAAACACCATGGCCGCAACCCGGCGCCCCGGTCGCAACCATCTCTTCATCCCCGGCCCCACGAATATCCCGGATCGCGTCCTGCGCGCGATGCACGTGCCGTCCGAGGATCACCGCTCGCCGGGCTTCCCCGAGCTGGTGAAGCCGCTGCTGCAGGATGCCAAGATCGTGTTCGGCTCGACCGCCGGGACCGTCATCCTGTTCCCGTCCTCGGGCACCGGCATCTGGGAATCGGCCCTGTCCAACACCCTGTGCCGCGGCGACAAGGTGCTGACGTCCCGCTACGGCCAGTTCAGCCACCTGTGGGTCGATATGGCCCAGCGCCTCGGCCTCGACGTGATCGTCCAGGAGGAGGAATGGGGCGCCGGCGCCGATCCGCAGAAGATCGAGGAGGCGCTCCGGGCCGACAAGGACCACGCCATCAAGGCCGTGATGGTCGTCCATAACGAGACCGCCACCGGCGTCACCAGCGACATCGCCGCTGTGCGCAAGGCGCTCGACGCCGCCGGTCACCCGGCGCTGCTGTTCGTGGACGGCATCTCGTCGATCGGCTCGCTGCCGTTCTACATGGACGAGTGGAAGGTCGATTGCGCCATCGCGGGCTCGCAGAAGGGCTTCATGCTGCCGGCCGGCCTCGGCCTGATCTGCATCAGCCCCAAGGCGCTGAAGATCGCCGAGGGCGGCACCGGCCGCAACGACCGGCTCGGCCACGCCTACTTCGCCTGGAAGGACCAGCTCGCGGCCAACGCCACCGGCTACTTCCCCTACACCCCGGTCCTGCCGCTGCTCTACGGCCTGCGCGAGGCCCTGGCGATCGTGAAGGAAGAAGGGCTGGAAAACATCTACCACCGCCATCACGTCCTCGCAGAGGCAACCCGTCAGGCGGTGGCGGCCTGGGGCCTCAAGCCCTGCGCCAAGGAGCCGAAGTGGAACTCCGACACGGTCACGGCGATCGTGGTGCCGGAGGGTGCCGACGCCGCCAAGGTGATCACCCACGCCTACGAGCGCTACAACCTGTCGCTGGGTGCCGGCCTGTCGAAAGTCGCCGGCAAGGTGTTCCGCATCGGCCATCTCGGCGACCTGAACGAGCTGTCGCTGCTGGGCGCCATCGCGGGCGCCGAGATGGCCATGCTCGATTGCGGCATCAAGGTCACGCCGGGCTCGGGCGTCGCCGCCGCCTCCAGCTACCTGCGCGAGAATCCGCTGCATAAGGCGTAATTGACGCCCATCGTCGAAGCGGGGTCGGCTTGCCGGCTCCGCTTCGACGCGCAAGTAAGAATAAGAATCCCGAGGAAACCGCCCGTCGCCCGAGAGGGGATCCATGACGAAGAAAATCGTGTTCCTGGACCGCGAGTCCCTCGACGCGACGGTCCGGCCGTTCAGCTTCCCGCACGACTATGTCGAGCACGACTCGACCTGGACGCCGGAGGACACGGTGGCTCGGCTCCAGGGAGCTGAGATCGCGCTGATCAACAAGGTCCCGATGCGGGCCGAGACCCTGAAGCAGCTCCCCGACCTGAAGCTGATCGCGGTGGCCGCCACCGGCACCGACGTGGTCGACAAGGCCCAGGCCAAGGCCCAGGGCATCACCGTCGTCAACATCCGCAACTACGCGTTCAATACCGTGCCCGAGCACGTGGTCGGGCTGATGTTCGCCCTGCGCCGGGCGATCGTGCCCTACGCCAATTCGGTGAAGCGGGGCGACTGGGCGAAGTCCAAGCAGTTCTGCTACTTCGACTACCCGATCTACGACATCGCCGGCTCGACGCTCGGCATCGTCGGCTACGGGGCGCTCGGCAAGTCGATTGGCAAGCGTGCCGAGGCGCTGGGCATGAAGGTCCTGGCCTACGACGTGTTCCCGCAGGACGGGCTGGTCGATTTCGAGACGATCCTGACGCAGTCCGACGTGATCACGCTGCACGTGCCGCTCACCCCCGACACCAAGGGGATGATCGGCGCCGCCGAGCTCAAGCGGATGAAGAAGAACGCCATCCTGATCAACACCGCGCGGGGCGGGCTGGTGGACGAGGCCGCGCTGCTGGCCGCGCTCAAGGACGGCACCATCGCGGGCGCGGGCTTCGACGTGGTCGCGCAGGAGCCGCCGAAAGACGGCAACATCCTGTGCGAGGCCGACCTGCC
Source organism: Methylobacterium sp. ARG-1 (assembly GCF_001262595.1). Lineage (NCBI taxonomy): Bacteria > Pseudomonadati > Pseudomonadota > Alphaproteobacteria > Hyphomicrobiales > Methylobacteriaceae > Methylobacterium > Methylobacterium sp. ARG-1. The sequence goes on along the minus strand of NZ_LHCD01000017.1, from coordinate 24,418 downwards.
GAATCTGATCGTGACCCCGCACGTCGCCTGGGCCAGCAAGGAGGCGATGCAGATCCTCGCCGACCAGCTCGTCGACAACGTCGAGGCGTTCGTCGCCGGCAAGCCGCAGAACGTGGTCGAGAGCTGAGGCGACGCGTCTCGCGCCGTCATACCGGGGCGCCGCGGGCGGGCCCGGAACCCAGTGCCGCCGACGGTGTCGGCCGAGAACCACCTGAGCGTCTGGATTCCGGGCTCCGCTTCGCGGACTCGGAATGACGGGGTGGAGTGTTCACGACGATCATGCCCATCCTGGGCCGAGGTTAAGACATGACGAAGAAGCTGCTGTTCCTGTTCGACACCGATGCCGTGCCGAACGTGTTCGACACGGTCGTCGGCTACGACGGCGGTGCCGATCACATCACCGGCTACGGCGGCGTGACGCCCGACAATGTGGGCGCGCTCGTGGACGGCACGATCTACACCCGCGGCGGTTCCGAGAAGAAGTCGACGGCGATCTTCGTCGGCGGCGGCAGCATGGCGGCCGGCGAGGAGCTGTTCACCGCCGTCAAGAAGCGCTTCTTCGGCCCGTTCCGGGTCTCGGTCATGCTCGATTCCAACGGCTCCAACACCACGGCTGCCGCAGGCGTCGCGCTGGTGGCCAAGGCCGCCGGCTCGCTCCAGGGCAAGAAGGCCGTCGTGCTGGCGGGCACCGGCCCGGTCGGCATGCGCTCGGCCGCGCTGCTCGCCGGCGAGGGCGCCGAGGTCACCATCGCGGGCCGCGCCCTCGACAAGACCCAGGCCGCCGCCGAGCAGATCAACACGCGCTTCAAGGTCAACGTGAAGGCCGCCGCGACCCCCGACGAGGCCTCCCGCGTCGCCCTGGTGAAGGGCACCAACCTCGTGTTCACGGCCGGCGCCATCGGTGTCGAACTGCTGCCCGAATCCGCCTGGGCGCAGGAATCGTCCATCGAGTTCGTGGCCGACTACAACGCCCAGCCCCCGACGGGCATCGGCGGCATTGAGGTGATGGACAAGGGCAAGGACCGCAACGGCAAGCAGGCGTTCGGCGCGCTGGGCATCGGCGGCCTGAAGCTCAAGCTGCACCGCGCCTGTGTCGGCCAGCTCTTCGAGAGCACTGACAAGGTTCTCGACGCCGAGGAGATCTACGCTCTCGCCAAGACGATGGCCTGAGGAGGCGCCGGTGACCGACACGCATCGCCCCGAGACCGACAGCATCGATAAGTTCCTGACGGAGCTGGCGAGCGCCGCCCCGACCCCCGGCGGCGGCGGCGCGGCGGCGATCTCCGGCGCCATGGGCGCGGCCCTGGTGTCGATGGTCTGCAATTTGACCATCGGCAAGAAGAAGTACGTCGAGGTCGAGGCCGAGCTGAAGGACGTGCTCGCCCGGTCCGAGGGCCTGCGGGTGGTGCTCACCGGCATGATCGGCGAGGACGTCCAAGCCTTCGACGCCGTGATGGGCGCCTACGGCCTGCCCAAGGGAACGGACGACGAGAAGGCGGCCCGCGCTACGGCGATTCAGGCGGCGCTGAAGACGGCCACCGACGTGCCGCTCTCCTGCTGCCGCGCCTGCCGGACGGTGATCGACCTCGCGGCGATCACGGCCGACAAGGGCAATCTGAACGTCGTCTCCGATGCCGGCGTTGCGGTGCTCTCGGCCTATGCCGGCCTGCGCAGCGCGGCGCTGAACGTCTACGTCAACGCCAAGGGGATCGAGGACCGAGACTTCGCCGAAGAGCGGCTGCAGGAACTCGAAGGCCTGCTGGCCGAGGCCGGCGCGCTGACCGAGAAGGTCTATGGGGTGGTCAAGGCCAAGGTGAACTGAACCGAGCCGCACCCGCTACGAGTGCCGCAAATGGATCGACAGTGAAGGCCGGGTGCATCAGGCGCCCGGCCTTTCTTTTTGACGGAATGCTGCGGTGCAATAGTAGGTCCGACTTGTTTTGCATCCGCGAAAAAGCCGGCCTGAACCGGCGGATCAAAAAATTTGACGGGCGTAATCTTCCCGCTCAACTAATGTGGACGGCGACAAACGGCGGCAACGACCGCGGAGGAGGCGCCGAATGGACGTCCACGAGTACCAAGCCAAGGAGCTGCTCGCGAGCTTCGGTGTGGCGGTCCCGAAGGGCGCCATCGCGTTCAGCCCGGACCAGGCGGTCTACGCCGCCACCGAGCTCGGCGGCTCGTTCTGGGCCGTGAAGGCGCAGATCCATGCGGGCGCCCGCGGCAAGGCCGGCGGGATTAAGCTGTGCCGGACCTACAACGAGGTCCGCGACGCCGCCAAGGAGTTGCTTGGCAAGCGCCTCGTCACCCTGCAGACGGGCCCCGAAGGCAAGCCGGTCCAACGGGTCTATGTCGAGACCGCCGACCCGTTCGAGCGCGAACTCTATCTCGGCTACGTGCTCGACCGGAAGGCCGAGCGCGTGCGCGTCATCGCGAGCCAGCGCGGCGGCATGGATATCGAGGAGATCGCCGCCAACGAGCCGGAGGCGCTGATCCAGGTCGTCGTCGAGCCGGCGGTGGGCCTGCAGCAATTCCAGGCCCGGGAGATCGCCTTCCAGCTCGGCCTGAACATCAAGCAGGTCTCGGCCGCGGTGAAGACGATCATGAACGCCTACCGGGCGTTCCGCGACTGCGACGGCACGATGCTCGAGATCAACCCGCTGGTCGTCACCAAGGACGACCGGGTTCTGGCCCTCGATGCCAAGATGAGCTTCGACGACAACGCGATGTTCCGCCGGCCGGGCATCGCCGACATGCACGACCCGTCGCAGGGCGATCCCCGCGAGGCCCAGGCCGCCGAGCACAACCTCAGCTATATTGGGCTCGAGGGCGAGATCGGCTGCATCGTCAACGGCGCCGGGCTCGCCATGGCGACCATGGACATGATCAAGCACGCGGGCGGTGAGCCGGCGAACTTTCTGGACGTGGGCGGCGGGGCGTCCCCCGAGCGGGTGGCGACGGCGTTCCGGCTGGTGCTCTCGGACCGCAACGTGAAGGCGATCCTGGTCAACATCTTCGCCGGCATCAACCGTTGCGACTGGGTTGCTGAGGGCGTCATCCAGGCCGCCCGCGAGGTGAAGATCGACGTGCCCCTGGTGGTGCGCTTGGCCGGCACGAATGTCGAGGCCGGCCAGAAGATCCTGGCCGAGAGCGGCCTCGACCTGATCACGGCCGACACCCTGTCGGATGCGGCTCGCAAGGCGGTGGACGCCTGCGACGCCGCCAAGAAGAACCGCTGAGGGGAGACCACGCCATGAGCATCCTCATCGACGAGACCACCCCGATCATCGTCCAGGGCATCACGGGCGACAAGGGCACCTTCCACGCCAAGGAGATGCTGGACTACGGCACGAACGTCGTGGGCGGCGTCACCCCCGGCAAGGGCGGGCGCACCCATCTGGGCCTGCCGGTGTTCAACACCGTCAAGGAGGCCGTGGCGGCGACCGGTGCCACGACCTCGATCACCTTCGTGGCGCCGCCCTTCGCGGCGGATGCGATCATGGAGGCGGCCGATGCCGGCCTGCGGCTGGTCTGCTCGATCACCGACGGCATCCCGGCCCAGGACATGATGCGGGTGAAGCGCTACCTGATGCGCTATCCGCGGGATCGCCGCACCATGGTGGTCGGCCCGAACTGCGCCGGCATCATCTCGCCCGGCAAGGCAATGCTGGGGATCATGCCCGGCCACATCTACCTCAAGGGCAATGTCGGGGTGATCTCGCGCTCGGGGACCCTGGGCTACGAGGCCGCCTCGCAGCTCAAGGAACTCGGCCTTGGAATCTCCACCTCGGTCGGCATCGGCGGCGACCCGATCAACGGCTCGTCGTTCCTCGACCACCTCGCCCTGTTCGAGACCGATCCGGACACCGATGCGGTGCTGATGATCGGCGAGATCGGCGGCCCGCAGGAGGCCGAGGCCTCGGCCTGGATCCGTGACAACATGTCGAAGCCGGTGATCGGCTTCGTGGCCGGGCTCACGGCCCCGAAGGGCCGCCGCATGGGCCATGCCGGGGCGATCATCTCGGCCGCCGGCGACAGCGCCGCCGAGAAGGCCGAGATCATGCGTTCCTACGGCCTGACCGTGGCGCCGGATCCGGGCTCGTTCGGTCAGACGGTGGCCGACGTGCTCGCCCGGGCGGCGTAGGTTTCTAACCCTCCCCTCCGCGGGGGAGGGTGCCCCGCGGATGTGGGGCGGGAGAGGGGCAGCGCGACGTTTCAGGGATCGCTCGCCCATCGCGACCTCTCCAGCACCGTCGCTCCCCTCTCCCGACCCCTGCTGACGCAGGGGCCACCCTCCCCGCGGAGGGGGAGGGGACATCGCGGCGGCTTCTCAAAAACGTGTGCCACGAGGTGGCTCCATGACCCGTACCCTTCACGCATCGCCCGGCCTCGCCGAGGCCAGCGCCTTCGCGCCGCCGGTGATCACCGGCACCTCGGCCGAGCAGGCCCTCGACATCCTGTTTCAGGCCCTGCTCGACGTCGCACGCCGGCACGACCCCGATCTCGAGGCAGTGCTGCACGGCACGGCCGACATCTCGCGCTTCTCGCCTGAGATGCTGGCGCGCGCCCTCCAGGTGCAGGGGATCTGGTTCCACCTGATCTCGATCGCCGAGCAGAACGCCGCGATGCGCCGGCGCCGTCACGTCGAGCGCACGGAGGGGCGGGCCGCGCTGAGCGGGTCGTTCGCGAAGGTGTTCGCCGAGGCCCGCGCAAAGGGGATCCAGCCGGCGCAGATCCAGGCGCTGCTCTCCGACCTGCGCATCCGGCCGACGCTCACCGCGCACCCGACCGAGGGCAAGCGGGTGACGGTGCTGGAGAAGTTCCGGCGGATCTACCTCGTGCTGCGCGAGCTGGAGATGCCGCGCTGGACTGACCGCGAGCGCAACGGGCTCATGAACGAGCTGCGCGACCAGATCGAGCTGGTCTGGATGACCGGCGAGTTGCACCTGGAGAAGGCGACCGTCGAGCGGGAGGTCGCCTGGGGCTTGCACTTCTTCGACGAGACCCTGTTCGAGATGCTGCCCGAGACCATGGACACCTTGGAGGAGTCCCTGGCTGAGGCCTATCCGGGCACGTCGTTCCAGGTGCCGCCGTTCTTTCAGTTCGGTTCGTGGATCGGCGGCGACCGGGACGGCAATCCCTACGTCACGGCGGCGGTTACCCGGCAGGCCCTGCACCGCAACGCGCTGGCCTCGCTCAACCGCTACCGCGACGGCGTGCACGAGCTCGGCCGGACGCTCTCGCTCACGGAGCGTGCGCTGCCGCTGCCGGAAACGTTCCGCCAGGAGCTCGACCGGCAACTCGCCGAGAGCGGCCAGGCCCGGGCCATCGCCCGGCGCAATCCCGGCGAGCCGTATCGCCAATATCTCACCTGCGTCCTGCGCAAGCTCGACGCGACCATCGCCCGCAACGAGGGCCAACATCCGTCCGGGCCGGACTATGCCAGCGCCGATGGCCTGATCGAGGACCTGCGCACCCTGGAGCGGGGCCTGGAGGACGCCAAATGCGGGGCGCTCGGCCGCGACCTGGTCCGGCCGGTCCGCCGCATGGTCGAGATCTTCCGCTTCTCCACGGTCCGGCTCGACCTGCGCGAGAACACCACCCGGACCACCGAGACGCTCCAGGCGCTCTGGCGCCAGCGCAACGGCGAGGGCGAGCCCCCGGCGCTCGGCTCGGCGGCCTGGCGGCAATGGCTCGACGCCGAGCTGGTCCGGCCCCGGGATCCGGAGCGCTCCTTCGAGAGCCTGCCCGACGCCGCCCGCGAGACGCTGGCGACCTTCGCGCTGGTGGCCGAGATGCGCGAATGCCTCGACCGGGAGGCGTTCGGCGCCTTCGTCCTGTCGATGACCCGGTCGGTGGAGGATATCCTCGGAGCCTACCTGCTCGCCAAGGAGGCCGGCGTGTTCCTCGACGCCGCGGGCCCCGAAATCCGTCCGGAAATCTGCCCGCTCGCGATCGTGCCCCTGTTCGAGACAATCGACGATCTGCGCGCCGCCCCGGCGATCATGCGCGAACTCCTGGGCGTGCCGGTGGTGCGCCGCTCGACCCGCTGGCAGGGCGGGGTGCAAGAGGTGATGATCGGCTATTCCGACTCCAACAAGGATGGCGGCTTCGTCGCTGCCAACTGGGAGCTGTACAAGGCGCAGAGCAAACTGACCCGGCTCGGCCAGGACCTCGGCGTCGGCATCGCGTTCTTCCACGGCCGCGGCGGCTCGGTGAGCCGGGGCGGCGTGCCGACCCATCGGGGCATCATGGCCCAGCCGCCGGGCTCGATCCGCGGCCGGTTCCGCACCACCGAGCAGGGCGAGGTCGTGTCGTTCAAATACGCCAACCGCGGCACCGCCGCCTATCAGATGGAGCTGCTCGCCGCCTCGGTGTTCGAGCACGCCCTGGCGGGCGACGGCGAGCGGGCGGGCGTCGGCCACGACGACGCCCTGGAGGCGCTCGCCGGCGCCTCACGGGCCGCCTATGTCCGGCTGCTCCAGACCGATGGCTTGGTCGACTATTTCCAGTCGGCGAGCCCGCTGGACGAGATCGCGCTCCTCAACATCGGCTCGCGCCCGGCGCGTCGGTTCGGCGCCCGCTCGCTGTCGGATCTGCGGGCGATCCCCTGGGTGTTCGCCTGGTCGCAGAACCGGCACGTGATCACCGGCTGGTACGGCGTCGGCTCGGGGCTCGCGAGCTTCATCGAGGTGCGCGGCCGGGACGGCGAGGCGACCCTCAAGCGCCTGTTCCAGGAGTCGCGGGTGTTCCGCCTGGTCCTCGACGAGGTCGAGAAGACCCTGATGATGGTCGATCTCGACATCGCCCGCGCCTATGCCGGCCTCGTCCCCGACGCGGGCGTCCGGGACCGGATCTTCGCGATGATCGAAGCCGAGTACGCGCTGACCCGCGAGATGGTGCTGCGGGTGAGCGGCGGCACCGAGCTGGCCGAGCGCTTCCCGCTGTTCCGCGATCGGCTGAAGGGGCGGTTGCCGACGATCAACCAGGTCGGGCGCGAGCAGGTCGAGCTGCTGGCCCGCTACCGGGCCGAGACCGATGAGGACCGGCGCGAGGCGGTGAAATCCGCCCTGCTCTTGTCGATCAACTGCATCGCGGTCGCCTTCGGCTCGACCGGGTAAGGCGCGCCGCTCTGTCGCCCGCCGACCCGTGACCCATCTTGTTCCCGGAGGGCGATCGACACGCACCCCGGCGGCACCAGAACCGTAACCAGGAGAGAAACACCCATGAGCTTCACCCTGATCCAGCAGGCCAAGCCGCGCCTGCACCGCTCCGAACTCGCCGTCCCGGGCTCCAACCCGACCTTCATGGAGAAGTCGGCCCAGTCGGCGGCCGACGTGATCTTCCTCGACCTCGAGGACGCGGTCGCTCCCGACGACAAGGAGAAGGCCCGCACCAGCATCATCCAGGCGCTCAACGACCTGGATTGGGGCAACAAGACCATGATGATCCGCATCAACGGTCTCGACACCCACTACATGTACCGCGACGTGGTCGACATCGTCGAAGCCTGCCCGCGGCTCGACATGGTGCTGATCCCCAAGGTCGGCGTGCCGGCCGACGTCTACGCCATCGACGTGCTGGTCACCCAGATCGAGCAGGCCAAGAAGCGCGAGAAGCAGATCGGCTTCGAGGTGCTGATCGAGACCGCGCTCGGCATGGCCAATGTCGAGGCGATCGCCCAGTCGTCGAAGCGCCTGGAGGCGATGTCCTTCGGCGTGGCCGACTACGCCGCCTCGACCCGCGCCCGCTCCACGGTGATCGGCGGCGTGAATCCCGACTTCTCGGTGCTCACCGACAAGGACGAGGCCGGCAACCGTCAGACCCATTGGCAGGACCCGTGGCTGTTCGCCCAGAACCGCATGCTGGTCGCCTGCCGCGCCTACGGCCTGCGCCCGATCGACGGCCCGTTCGGCGACTTCTCGGATCCGGACGGCTACCGCTCGGCGGCCAAGCGCTGCGCGGCGCTCGGCTTCGAGGGCAAGTGGGCGATCCACCCCTCGCAGATCGACCTCGCCAACGAGGTGTTCACCCCGTCCGAGGCCGAGGTCACCAAGGCCCGGCGCATCCTTGAAGCCATGCAGGAGGCCGCCAAGGCCGGCCGCGGCGCCGTCTCCCTCGACGGCCGCCTGATCGACATCGCGTCGATCCGCATGGCCGAGGCGCTGATCGAGAAGGCGGACGCCATGAAGGCGTAAGGGTTTTCGCCCTTCCCGGCGCGCTGGCGGGTTCCAGCAGCGCCGGATTGTGATGCTGGTTCCCACTCCCGTACGGGGGAGGGCGCCCGTCGCGGCCGGGATCACCGGCCGCGACGCCACTTCTTTAGAACGGCCGCGTGTTCGGCAGGCGCGCCGCCGCCATCTCGGACGGCGTCGGGTCGCGGTAAACCTGGATCCCGTTCGACCGGTCCGGTGCGATCAGGCCGAGGCGACTGAACCCGTCGAGCCAGCCGTCCATCGGCCAGAAGCCGTGGCGGGCGTGGAAGCGGGCGGCGTTGGCGACGATGTCGCGAAAATGCTGGAGCGGCGGGTCGTAGCTCGCATGGTGCTGGTGGTAGGCCCGCGGACCGCCGAGGAACAGGATCGGCACGCCGGCCCTGTCTGCCCGGAACGCCAGGTCGGTGTCCTCCGCCCCGTAGCCGGAAAAGGACTCGTCGAATCCGCCGATCCGGTCGTAGGTCGCGGTCCGCACCGCGAAGGCCAGGGACCAGAACAGGCCGGGCTGCGATGCCGGCGCGACCCGGCCCGGGGCCGGGAAGGTGCGCACCGGGTGCGGATGGCCGAGCCGGTCGAGCTCGGCCTCGTCCCAGCCATCCGTGACCGCGCCGGCCGGCAGGTAGCCGATCTCGCAGCAGATCAGAGCGTCGTGCTCGGCGACCGCCCGCGACAGGTCCGCGACCAGGCCGCGGGACGGGATGCAATCGACATCGAGGAAGACCAGCGTGTCGGTCCGGGCCGCCCGGCGTCCGGCATTGCGCGCGGCGGCAAGCGGCAGGCCGTCCCGCGGGAACGGGACGCGCTCGACCGGGAACGGCAGATCCGGCAGGGGTGCGTCGTCGCCGCCGATCTCGACGACGATGCAGGTTTCAGGCGGCGTGCCGCGCCCCAGGCCTTCGAGCAGCCGGGCGAGATGCGCGCCCCGGCCCTTGTTGAGGGTGATGACCGTGGTGCTCACGCGGCACCTCCCGCACGCAGCACGTCGAGCCGGTATCTGTCTGTCCGGTCCTGATGCAGCAGGGTAGCGAACGGCGCGGCCTGCGTGATGAAGCTCTCGACCGCCTCGTCGCCCGATTGTGGATAGTCGGTCTCCCCGATCCAGTGGACCAGCACGAGGTCGCCGCCGGGCTCGATCGCCCCGCCGACACGCCGAACCAGCTCGGTGAGGTCGGGCGGTGCGAAGAAATACAGGAATTCGGACAACACGATCAGGTCGAACCGCCCCTCCGGCCAGTCCGCCGGCACGGCGCCCTGGCGGATTTCGACCGTCGGCCGGTCGGCGCAGCGGGCCCGGGCGGCCTCGACGGCGGCCGGGATCAGGTCGCTCGCCAGGAGGCGGTCGCAGCGCTCGGACAGGGCCCGGGTGAACACCCCGATTGCGCAGGCCGGCTCGAAGGCAGCGCGGTAACGCGGCCGCGGCAGGCAGGCCAAAGTCGCCGCGTATTTGTCGCGCTCGTAGGCCGAACTCGTGAACCTCCAGGGATCCGGATCGCTGGCGTAGATGCCGGCGAAGTAATCCGCCGGCATGGTCTCCGTGGCCCGGCTCATGCCGGGATCCTGACGAAGCGCTCGTAGGGGCCGCAGAGCCGGTCGATCATCGCGGGCTCCAGGCGAAAGCCCGTGGGATCGTCTGCGATCAGATCGGTCGTCTGGGATTCGTGTGCCGCGACTGCGCGGGCCTTGGCCGCGCGATAGGCCGACACTTCGAGGCGCAGGCCGTCCGGCGCGGGCCCGACCTCGGTCCCCGGCGGCAGTGTCCAGCCCCAGACCGGGTATTCGTAGACCGCAACTTTGGGCATGAGCGGCCGGGCGAGGCCGACGATGGCGGCGGACGCCCTGTGGTCGCAATGGGGATCGTGCCGCCAGGTCACGAACACCGCGCCGGCCTCGCAGGCGGTGGCGGCCTGCACGACCGCATGGGCGGCGGCCTCGGCCTCGGGGCCTGCACTCGGCACATGCGCGTCGGGCAGGCGCAGGAAGGTGACGGAATCCGCGGCGAGGCCGAGAATCGCCACGGCCCGGAGCGTCTCCGCCTCGCGCAAGGTCCGCAGCTTGTCCGGCGGGTAGAGCCGGGAATGGGTGTGCGAGCCGCAGCCGTCGCTGACCACCACGAGGCGCACGTCGCGGCCGGCGGCGCGTGCCGCGGCGATCAGGCCCCCACATCCCAGGCTCTCGTCGTCGGGATGGGGCGCGACCACGACGAGACCACCGGGCGCCACCAGGCTGTCGAGATCCGCCACCGGAAGCGCGTCGGCGGCCGCCAGGAAAGCGTCGGCTCGCATCAGTGTGCCCCCGCCATGACGTGCGCCTCAATTCGGATGGGGCGGTCGAGAAGAACGGTCACGGATCCCTCCTGGGACGACGTGCGGATCGAGCCCCCCGGCTATCGGCCCCGGCGGCTGAACGCGTCATGACTGGGACCGCCCTAGGCAGGCCCTACCGATCGTTCTCGGTGGTCAGGGCGCCGGGCCGGACGCCCTCGTCGGCCGTGGCCTGGGCGGCCAGGTGGACGCCGGGATTGGGCGCGTCGTCGAACACCGCGCCGGCGGCGCACAGGGTGCTGCGCAGGGCCTCGATCTGCCCGCTCGGCGGGTCGCCGTAGCCGCTCTCGAAGTCGCGCACGAATTGCTCATCCAGGCCGACCTTGGCGGCGAGGTCTGCCTCGGACCATCCGAGCAGCCCGCGGGCCGCCCGCGACTGCGCCGGTCTCATCGCGAGCGCGCTCGCCCCGGCCTGGCCGCTCTCGTCCGATCCCGCCACGTCGTCCTCCATCCCGTCGCTCGTCATTGTACGATGATCGACAACGATAACGGCCGCCGATCGGTTCAGGGCGCCGCCCGATGCGCCGTGACCATAATTGTGCTGAAATTCAGTCGCATCCGTGGGTGTGTATGGATTCGGGGCGGCCTCGACGCGCGAATCGTGGGCGTCGGGGGCACGATGCGCCGCCGAATGAACGACGAGCTGAGCGCCGTGCGCGCGAGAGTAGGGGCAGAACGATGAGAGCGGTGCTGATCGCCACCTTGGCCTGTGCCGTGATGGCCGTGGACCTGACCGCAGCGACGCAGGCCCAGGCCCAGATGGGCGGTGGTGCGCCCACGGGCTTCGGCCGCGGCAACCGCCGCCCGGGCGGCGAGGAAGAGAAGAAGCCGCAATACGTGCCGGGCACCAAGGCGAGCGAGAAGATCTTCCCGCTCGACTCGACCTGGACGGCGGTGAGCCTCAACGGCAAGCCGTTCACCGGCGGCGACCGGCCGAGCTTCATCATCGACAAGCAGTACCGCGCCCGCGGCTACGGCGGCTGCAACACCTTCGCGGCCACCGCCTTTCCGCTGAAGGATCAGCACCTCGCAGTCGGTCCGCTCGCGCTCACCAAGAAGAGCTGCGACAAGAGCCTCGCAGCCTCCGAGCAGGCGTTCTTCGTTGCCCTGCGGACCGCGGCGGTTTGGGATCTGGTCGGCTCGCAGCTGGTGCTGAAGAGCCCGAATGGCGAGCTGAAGTTCGACCGGGCACTCTGAGGCGAGAGATACCCGGACGGAAGCTGCTTTAAGGGCGGATTCACCACGCCGCACGAACCCGGCCGTCGATTCAGGCGGCCTTGAGGGCCGCCGCGATTTCCTCCTCGTACATCGAGGAGGCGTCGGATGGCCATCGGGATCGGTTTCGGGCGCGAGCAACCCCTGCGCCGCGGCGTGGTGCGGCCCCTGCGGTTCAGCGCACCCCCCGCCGTGCATGCCGGTGCGCTCTGGCTCGCGGCCGCGGCGCCGGTGCTGGCGACCCTGCTGCTGATCGCGCGGCTGGCCCTCTGACGCTACCCCGTCCGGCGCGACCCTCAACGTCGGGCTCCGATCACTCCGCGTCTTGCGTCTCCGCGTCCTTGTCGTCTTCGGAAGACGCGCTCGGCCGCGCCGCATTCTGGGCATGCGCCATGACCGGCGGGAACAGGACCGCCAGGCCGGCGGCGACACCGTAGAGAACAGGATCAGCATTCAGGCCCGATTTGGGCGGCATAAGATCATCGTTGATCATGATATGACTTCCGGTCTCGCGCCTTTGCGAGCAACGGTCCATGTCGACCTGTTCGCTTTAGAGCCGTTCGAGCACAGTCAATGCTGCGCCCCGCGTTTCGTTGCCGCAGGGCGATGATTTTTTTCTCGGCCGGACCTGGCGATCTACCAGCGATGACGCGGTGGATCTTGCTGGGCGCTCAGCCGCGTCGCCGAAGGATGGGACCGAGCGGCGCTTCCGGGATGCGGCAGGCGGCCGGCACCACGCTGAGGATCACGGCGCTGGGGCAGCGCGCCTGACAGCTCTGGGCCGCCGTGATCTGATCGCGCCCGCAGGCCTCGGCGAAGCAGAAGGTGGCGAGGTCCTCGCAGGTGGCCCGAAAGCCGCCGGCCGGCGCGCCGGCGTGCCAATCCGCCGCCGTGGCGGCTTGCGCCAGCAACAGGGCCACAACGCCGATCGATGCCGTGATCCGCTTCACGCCGGGCCTCGCTCACGATTCGCCGGTGGCCCTACATTGGCAGGCGGGCCGGACCTGTGCCATTCCGGCGACAGGCGATGTGCCTCGTCGGCCTTGGCGCCGACCGATCAGCCCCGGGACGGAAAGCCAGCCATGCCGCTCTACGCGCTCGACGACCACGCGCCGGACCTGGCCGATCCCGACCGCGTCTGGATCGCCCCGGACGCCCAGGTGATCGGCCGCGTCCATCTCGGCGTCGATGTCGGCATCTGGTTCGGCGCGGCCCTGCGCGGCGACAACGAGCCGATTCGCGTCGGCGACCGGACCAATGTGCAGGAGGGCGTGATCATGCATGTCGATCCCGGCTTCCCGCTGGTGATCGGCGCGGATGTCACCGTGGGCCACGGTGCGATCGTCCATGGCTGCACGATTGGCGACGGCAGCCTGGTCGGCATGGGCGCGACGGTGCTGAACGGCGCCAGGATCGGCCGCGGCTGCCTGATCGGGGCCAACGCGCTGGTCACCGAGGGCAAGGAATTCCCGGATCACAGCCTGATCGTCGGCGCCCCGGCCAAGGCCGTGCGCACCCTCGATGCTGCGGCCGTGGAGGGCCTGCGCCAGGCTGCCCTGCGCTACGTCGAGAACGCCCGGCGCTACAAGGCCGGATTGCGCCGCATCGACGGGTGAACGAAACAGGCCGCCCCGAACGGGAGCGGCCTGCTGGTCGATCTTACTTCTTGGCCTTCGCCCGCTCGATCGCTTCCTCGATCAGCCGGTGGGCCTCTTCCTTGTCGCCCCAGCGGACGAACTTGACCCACTTGCCGGGCTCCAGATCCTTGTAGTGCTCGAAAAAGTGCTGGATCTGCTGGATCGTGATGTCGGGCAGGTCGGTGTAGTTCTCGACCCGGTCGTAGCGCTTGGTGAGGTGGCGGGAGGGCACCGCGATGACCTTCTCGTCCTCGCCGCCCTCGTCCTGCATCACCATCACGCCCACCGGGCGGGCGCTGATGATCGCGCCGGGCAGCACCGCCCGGGTATTGGCGACCAGCACGTCGCAGGGATCGCCGTCGCCCGACAGGGTGTGCGGGATGAAGCCGTAGTTCCCGGGGTAGAACATCGGCGTATAGAGGAACCGGTCGACGACCAGCGCGCCGGATTCTTTGTCCATCTCGTACTTGATCGGCTCGCCGCCCAGCGGCACCTCGATGATGACGTTGACGTCGTGCGGGGGCTTCTTGCCGAGCGGGATGGCGTCGATGTTCATGGCGTATCGCTTCCGGGATGCGGCTTGCACCGCTTCCCCGACCTCTTAGATGCCTGGCCGTGCGATGCAAATCAGTATCGGCGCGGGGCTGGCGACGAGTCCCAGGAAACGTTAGCTGAACAGGTATCCGACCTTGGGCAGCGCGACGCCGGCGACCCGGTCCAGCACCCGCGGCCCGGCTTGGCCGCCCAGGCCCTCGTAGAAGGCGCCGGCCCGGGCGTTGTCCTCCAGGCTCCAGACGCCGAGCTGGGTCAGGCCATGATCGGCGAGGTCGTTGCGGACCGCCTTGAAGAGGCGGCGTCCAAGGCCGACGCCCTGGTATTCCGGCAGCAGGTAGAGCTCGTCGATCTCCGCCTCGGTGCCGAGCGCCCGGCTGCGGGTGCGCCCGTAGGCGGCGTAACCGACCACACGCTCCCCGGTCTCGACCAGGGCGATCGGGCGGCCCCGGCGCAGGGCGCTGCGCCACCAGGCCCGGTCGCGCCCGGCGATCAGCCGCTCGAGGGCCACCCCGGGGATGATGCCGCGATAGGCCTCGCGCCAGGAGGCATCGAACACCGTCGACAAGCTGCCGAGATCGGCCTCGCGAGCCCGGCGGATGCTCGTGGTGCGCGTGCTCATGGGCTTCCGGCCTTCCCCCGTCGACCGTCGGATAACCCGCGCGGCCCGCCCAGGTTCGCCCCCGATCCGGGCAGAGTAAAGGCAAGATCGGCGCCGGTTTTCCGCAACATTCCGTCGGTGGGCGGCAACGCGGCGTGGATGCCGGCCCGACAGGCGAATTGCCGGGCTTCCGGGCGGCTGTTAGAGCCGGCTCCCGATTCCGCGGCAGTCCTGAACGTGTTCAACCGCTTCCTCAAGCCCGAGACGCGCTACGCCCGCCGCATGGCCCGGATCGCCCGGTTCGAGCGGCCGATCGCCGGCCCCGGCGACCGGCTGAAGGCCTGGGCGAACATGCTGCTGATCGATCACGGCGTGTTCCGGCTGGCCTATCTCAACCGCCATCGGGTCGGATCGGGCCGACTCTGGCGCTCGGCCCAGCCTGGGCCGCACCAGCTCGCGCGCTTCCGGGCCGAGGGGGTGCGCACGATCATCTCCCTGCGCGGCGGCCGCGAGCACGGATCCTGGCCGCTGCAGCGGGAGGCGTGCGAGCGCCACGGGCTCACCCTGGTCGAGTTCGTCCTGCGCTCCCGCGAGGCTCCGGACCGCGCCACCCTGCTGGCGGCCAAGGACTTCTTCGCCAGCATCCAGTACCCGGCGGTGATGCACTGCAAGTCGGGCGCCGACCGGGCCGGGCTCGCCTCGGCGCTTTACCTGATCCTGCACGAGAACCGCCCGGTGGCCGAGGCCGCCCGGCAACTCTCGGCCCGCTACGGCCATCTCCGCTTCGCCAAGACCGGCATCCTCGACGCGTTCTTCGCCCGCTACCTGGTCGAGGGCGAGGCCAAGGGCATCGATTTCCTGACCTGGGTCGAGACGATCTACGACCCGGAGGCGCTCAAGCGTGACTTCCGGCCGGGATTCTGGTCGGACCTGGCCGCCGACAAGGTGTTGCGACGGGAGTGATTTTTGCTACCGCCGCTTCTCCTGCGCTGCCACGTAGCTCTTGAGCACCGCGTTGATCCGCGACTGATAACCCTTTCCCGCGCTCCGGAAATGCCGCAGCACGTCCGCGTCGAGGCGAAGCGTGATCTGTTCCTTCGTCTCTACGGACGCCGGCGATGCTTCGTCCCAGAAACCCAGCGGTATCAGTCCGGCATCGGGATCTGCGGCGGCGCGTCGCTCGATCTCTGCATCGTCCAGGGCCTTGAATGCCGGGCTTAACGGTTCCGCCGCGGGCATGTCGGCAAAGCCTTCATACCGGACGGTCGCTGCCCGATCTGGTACGCGCTTCGGCGTAGACTTTCCTGTCATGGCGGCTCGCCTTCCATGCCGAGATGATGCGGATGTCGCCGTCACGTTGAACGTAGACCACCCGCAACACCACTCCGTCGTACAGGCCCAGGCAGATGAACCGGCGTTCGCCGTAGTCGCGGCGCGTATCTTCGCGTGTCAGCCGGAAGCCGCGGAAAATCTCGGCCGCCTGTCGGAATCCGATGAGATGCTGGCCTGATTGGCTGCATCCTTATCGGGATCCCATTGAAAGCCCATGGCGAAGCGTAGTTACGGATTGTCGATACCGCAAAGTGCGATAACGGGCTTGAACGGCGAAGCCTGCTACTCCGCCGGCGGCCGCGCCGCTTCGCGGAACGGGTGCGCCCGGTAGGTGCCGACCACCCGCAGCTCGCGCGAGAAATAGCCGAGCTCGTCCAGCGCCCGGGCGAGGCCCGGATCCTCGGGGTGGCCGTCCACCTCGGCGTAGAACTGGGTGGCGGTGAATTCGCCGTCCATCATGTAGCTCTCGAGCTTCGACATGTTGACGCCGTTGGTCGCGAAGCCGCCGAGCGCCTTGTAGAGGGCGGCCGGGATGTTGCGCACGCGGAACACGAAGCTGGTCACGCACGGGCCGGTCCCGGCTTCCACCGGCTCCGGCTCGGGGGAAAACACCACGAAGCGGGTGGTGTTGTGCGCCTCGTCCTCGACGTCGCGTTCCAGGATCTTGAGGCCGTAGACTTCGGCGGCCAGCGCCGGCGCCAGGGCGGCCCGGCTCGGGTCGCCGATCTCGGCGATCTCGCGCGCCGCGCCCGCAGTGTCGCCGGCGACCACGGCCTTCAGGCCCAGTCGGCGGACGATCCGCCGGCACTGGCCGAGCGCGTGGACGTGGCTGTGGACGGTCCGCACGGTCTCCAGCGCCGTGCCCGGCAGGACCATCAGCTGGAAATGGATCGGCAGGAAATGCTCGGCCACGATGTGCAGCGGCGAGGTCGGGATCAGGTGGTGGATGTCGGCGACCCGGCCCGCGATCGAGTTCTCGATCGGGATCATCGCCCGCTGCGCCCGGCCCTCCGTGACCGCCGCGAAGGCGTCCTCGAAGGTGGCGCAGGGGAGCGGCGTCCAATCGGGAAACGCCGCGGCGCAGATGATGTGCGAGTTGGCCCCGGGCTCGCCCTGGTACGAGATGGTGCGGTCGGTCATCGGGAATGCGGTTCAGTTCAGGCGGCGGGCCTGGAGGAGGGCGCGGGCGCGCTCCAGGTCGGCGGGGGTGTCGACGCCCAGCGGCAGGTCGTCGACGATGACGGCATCGATGCGCATGCCGGCCTCCAGCGCGCGCAGCTGCTCGAGCTTTTCCCGGGTCTCCAGCTCCCCGGGGGGCAGGGCGACGAAGCGGGTCAGCGCGGTGCGGCGATAGGCGTAGAGGCCGATATGGTGCCAGAGCGGACCCTCGCCCCAGGGGGCGCGGGCGCGGGTGAAGTAGAGCGCGCGCAGGCGGCCCGGGCCGACGCTGTGGCCCACGAGCTTGACCACGTTGGGGTTGTCGGCCTCGTGCGCGTCGGTGATCGGCGCGCAGAGCGTGACGATGTCCACGGTCCGGTCCGAGAGCGGTCCGATCGAGGCGCCGATAATCGCCGGGTCGATGGTCGGCAGGTCGCCCTGGACGTTGACCACCACGTCGTGGCGTCCCTCGGGATCGACGGTCTCCAGCGCCTCGGCGAGCCGGTCCGAGCCGGACGGGTGGTCGGCCCGGGTCATCACCGCGACGCCGCCGGCCGCCTCGACGGCCTCGGCGATCTCGGCCGTGTCGGTCGCCACCACCACGGGGCCGATCCCGGCCTCCATGGCCCGGCGCCAGACATGGACGATCATCGCTTCGCCGGCGATCTCGGCCAGCGGCTTGTTCGGCAGGCGCGTCGCGGCCAGACGGGCCGGAATCAGGACGAGGGGATCGGACATCGGGGATCGGCGATCGGGCGGGGGCTCGCGGCGGAGCGCGGCTGCTTAACAGGCCTGTCGGCGGTTGTCGTCCCTGGCGCGGGCGGGGCTCCGCGTCTCGCGATCCGGCAAAATGATGCCGCTGGGTGACAAGCTGGGCGATTTGGCACGGGGGTTTTGCCCCGCGACGGTACGGATCCCCCGACCACCATTGTCAAGATCGTGCCGGAACGGCTAAGCACCCTTGAAATCTTCCAAGGTCCTGTGTCCCGGCGTGCCTGCCTGTGACGGCACGGGCAGATCGAGAGAAGAGCATGAACTCGTTCGAAGTGAACAAAGTGCTTGGTGCCGTGCTCGGTGCCCTGTTGTTCGCGGCTGGATCGGGTTTCGTCGCCGAGCTGATCTACCATCCGAGACCTGCGGGCAAAGCCGGCTACGACCTGCCCGAGCCGGAGCCGCAGACCGCCGCGGCGACCCCGGAGGCCAAGGTCGAGCCGATCGCTGTCCGGCTCGCCAGCGCCAACGTCGAGAAGGGCGAGGCCGGCACCAAGGCCTGCCGGGCCTGCCATAATTTCGAGAAGGGCGGCCCGAACAAGGTCGGCCCGGACCTCTACGGCGTGGTCGAGCGACCGAAGGGCGGCCATGCCGGTTTCGAGTACTCGGCAGCCCTGAAGGGCAAGGGCGGCACCTGGACCTACGACGACCTGGACGCCTTCCTGGCCAGCCCGAAGGGCTACGCCCCGGGCACCAAGATGGCGTTCGCCGGCATCGCCTCGCCGCAGGAGCGCGCCAACGTCATCGCCTACCTGAACAAGAACGCCGACAGCCCCAAGCCGCTGCCTGCCGTGGAGAAGACCGAGGCGAAGCCCGAGGCCGCCCCGGCGGCCGCCAAGCCCGAGGACAAGCCTGCGCCCGCGCCCGCCGCCGAGGACAAACCCACCGCCGCCAAGCCGGCCGCCGGCAAGGGCTCCGAGGGCAAGGACAGCCCGGCCAAGCCCGCCGACGTCAACACGGCCAAGCCGGTCGAGGAGAAGTCCGCCGGCAGCCCACGCGCGCCGAGCGAATCGAGCGATCGCAACGCCCCGGCTCCGCCGGCGGGCGCCCATGATGGCGACCAGCAGGGCGCGCCCTCGAGCGCGATCCCGGCCGAGCCGACAGCCCCTGCCGCTCCGGCCGCCAAGGAGCCGCCGGCCCAGGCTAATCCCGAGGCGGTGGACCGGGCCAAGAACCTCGAGGTCGATGGCCCGACCAAGGACCTGAACGCGCCGCTGCCGACGCCGAAGGAGTAGCGGCGGCGCACCGGCCGGGCCTCAGGCCCGGCCTTTGCCTTTAGGCGTCCGCGACCCGATGTCCGTCCGGGTCAGACACCGCGAAGGAATCCGCTTGCCCGATCGACGTCTGGATCCGGAGGGGCGCCGTGCGCCCCTGCCGCTGCTCGTTGCCGTGACCATGACCGGCACAGTGGCGCTGCACATCTTCGTGCCCGCGCTCGCCACGGCCGCCGCCGACCTCGGCACCACGACGGCCGCGGCCCAGCTCACCATCACGGTCTACCTGATCGGGCTCGCGGGCGGCCAGCTCCTGTACGGCCCGCTCTCCGACCGGTTCGGGCGGCGTCCGATCCTGATCGGCGGGCTCGGCCTCTACCTGGCCGGGCTGCTCCTCGCGATCCCGGCCCAGAGCATCGGCGTGCTGCTGGTGGCCCGGGTGCTGCAATCGCTCGGGGCCTGCGGCTCCCTGGTGATCGGCCGGGCGATGGTGCGGGACGTCTCCACCCGGGAGGACGCGGCCAAGAAGCTCGCGATCCTCACCACCGCCATGACCCTCACACCCGCCCTGGCCCCCGCGATCGGCGGGGTGGTGAACGAGGTGTTCGGCTGGCGCGCGGTCTTCGTGGTGCTCGCCGGGATCGTCGCCCTGCTGGGCGCCCTGGTGGTGTTCACCCTGCCCGAGACCAACCGGCACAAGGTGGCGCTGCCCGGCTTCGTCGCGATCCTGGCGGGCTATCTCCGGCTGGTGAAGGTGCCGGCCTTCCGCGCCTACTTGGTGGCCGGGTCCTGCGGCGGCACCAGCCTCTACGCCTTCCTGGCGGTGGCGCCGTTCCTGCTGGTCGACCGGCTCGGGCGTTCCTCGCAGGAGGTGGGGTTCGATTGCCTGATCGTGGTGTTCGGCATGGTCGGGGGCGCCGTGCTGGCGAGCCGGCTCGCGAGCCGCGTGCCGATCCGCAAGGCGGCGCGCAGCGGCAACCTGCTCTGCATCGCGTCCGCCTTGGCGCTGCTGCTGGTCGACCGGACCGGGATGCTCGGCGTCGTCAGCCTGATCGTGCCGCTCTTCGCCTACGCGGTCGGGGTCGGCCTGCTGAGCCCCAACGCGGTGGCCGGGTTGATGAACGTCGATCCGCACGCGGCGGGCTCGGCCTCCAGCCTCTACGGCTTCACCCAGATGACCTTCGGGGCCCTGTTCACGGCCGCGGCCTCGGCCTGGCCCGCGACCTCGGCGACCCCCGTGGCCCTGGCGCTGCTCACCGCCGGGCTCATCGCCGCCCTGGCGCTGCGGCGGGCGTGACTGTCTGGGGTGGCGACCGATCGCGGGTCCGAGCCCTGCGCGGTCGCGTCACGTAAGCTGGCCTTCGCAGGCCGGGCCTCGAAACGATCAGGGCCCCGTGTCGCGTTCCGGGGATCCCTCGGACGTCCCGTCGTCCGCGCGCTCCCTCCGCTCCAAATCCTGCACGATCTCCCGGCCGACGATGTGCAGCAGCACCCGGATCAGCATCTTCATCTGCGGCGTGCCGTGATCGGCGATGACGGCGTAGGCGGCGATACACGTATCCGCCACGGCATCCAGATCGGTGGCCCGACTCATTGCATATCCAACGTCTAACATGTCGAAGACGGGTTGCGGAGTGTAAAACTTTTACATTACAGTCGCCTTCATTCGAATAATTGTCTTTTTTTATTACCGTATTGCAACCGATGTTGGGGTGATAAGAGCTGTTCATCGTTGATGTGGGGGCGAATTATTGATGGAGCCGCTGCGATGGACATGAGGACCCCCACAATCCGGGGTTCGGCCGCAAGCCCCCGGGCCCTGGGGAAGCTCGAAGACCTCGCCGAGGTGCTCGGCTGTTCGACGGATCTGTTCTTCGCGGCTTCTGACGGGCCTTCGACCGGCCAAACGGCTCAGCTTCTCCAGATGTGGCTCGCGATCCGGAATCCCGAGGATCGCCAGACGGTGTTCGCCTGCATCCGCGATGTCCTGAAGGCGCAGTCCGACGGTCATCGCGAACGATAGGCGGCGGACTGTTTAACGGGCGTCACCGGTACACGTATTATCGATCGAAATCAGTTTTCAGTCGGCGGTAATCTTCTTGCGTTTTTTAAGCAACACTTTCGGTTTTCGTGGCAAATACCATTTTCTCTTCATCGCCGACCATGGTTCGGGCGCTGGTGATTGAGGGACGCCGTGTGCTCTTGCCCCACAGGCGATCCTCATGGCCCCCCTCCAGCAAGCCGATATACGCAACCGCCTCCTCCGGGCTCTCCCGCCGGAGGATTTCGCGGTCCTGCAGCCGGCTTTGCGGGCCCAGGCGATGCGCCTGCGGCATGTCCTGATCGCGTCCCACACGACGATCGAGGCGGTCTATTTCCCGGAAGACGGGTTCGTCTCGATCACCGGCGATGCGCCCAGCGGCCGGGTCGAGGTCGGGCTGATCGGCCGGGAAGGTCTGGTCGGTGCCGCCCCGATCCTGCTCGATGACGACCGCAGCCCGCACACCCACTTCGTGCAGATGGCCGGGCACATGCTGAGCATCGACGTGCCGCGGCTGCGGGCCGAGGTGGAGCGACGCCCGGCGCTGCGGCGGCTCCTGCAGCGCTTCATCCAGGCGCAATTCGTCCAGACCGCCCAGACGGCCTTCGTCAACACCCCGGGGCAACACCGCGACCCGCCTCGCCCGGTGGTTGCTGATGTGCCACGACCGCGTCGATGGCGACCAGATCACGGTCACGCAGGATTTCATGTCGTTCATGCTGGGCGTCGAGCGGCCGGGAGTGACGGCGGCGTTGCGAAGCCTGGAGATGGCCGGCTCGGTGCGCAAGCGCCGCGGCAGCGTCGAGATCACCGATCGCGATGGGCTGCTCGACTATGCCGGGGACGGCTACGGCGTGGCGGAGGCTGAATATGCGCGCCTGATCGAGGGACGCGCCGAGCCGCAGGCCTAGCACGCGGCGCGGACGTTCAGGCGCGCACCGCCTCGACCAGGCCCGACACGCCCGCGCAGAACCCGGCCTGCAGCTCCAGCCACAGCAGCCGGGCGGGATCCACCGGTCCGGGCAGGGTCAGGCGGCCGGGCGGGACCGGCGCGAATCTGAACCGGGTATAATAGGGCGCGTCACCGACCAGGATCACCAAGCCCTCGCCCGCCTGCCGGGCGGCCTCGAGCGCCGCGCGGGTCAGGGTGCCGCCGATGCCGCGTCCGGCGAAGCTCGGATCCACCGCCAGCGGTCCGAGCATGACGAAGGCCGACGGTCCGGTCCTCACCGGCCCCATCCGCACCGAGCCCACCAGAAAGCTGCCGACCGAGGCGGTGACCCCGAGATCCATCCGCTCGGCCGCGCCCTCGCGCAAGCGGTAGGCGGTGCGGGCGAAGCGTCCGGGGCCGAAGGCGCGGGCCTGGAGCCGGTCGATCGCGGGGGCGTCCTCCGGCCGCTCGGGCCGGATGACGAGGGAGAGTGTGGTCACGGCGGGCTCACGGCTCGGAACCGTGGCCGCGTAGCAGCGGAGGCCCGGGGCGGCAAACCGCCGGCCTATTCCGCCGCCGCCAGCTCGGCCCTGGGGCCGCCCTGCGTTACCTTCAAGAAGCCGAGCGCCGAGAGCCAGATCACCGCGCCGCAGGCGGCCGCGATGCCGAGCACCAGCGCGAAGCCACCGCGGTCATGCAGCACCGCGATCGCCGGGACCACGAAGCCGCTGGCGGTGAAGCCGACGAAGTAGCGCACGCTGTAGGCCCGGGCCCGGTAGGCCGGTGGCACGTAGCGGGCGATCATCGCGTCGTTGATCACCACCTGTCCGTAGATCGCCGTCATGGCCAGCATCAGCCCGACGAGCAGGGGCAGACCGGTGGTCAGCGCCGCGATCCCGAGGCCCAGCGGCTGCAGCACCGACAGGGTCACGAACAGGAACGGCAGGCTGAACCGGTCGATCAGCCGGCCCATGGCGAGCTGCATCAGCGCGCCGAACAGGAAGACCACGGTGGCGAGCGAGCCGATCAGCGTCAGCGGCAGCGCCTGGCCGACGCCCTCGTCGATCACCTTGGGCAGGCTGATCGTCGTGAGGTTGAAGGTGACGCCGCCAGCGAAGATCGCCAGCGCGTAGAGACCCATCAGTGCCCAGGGTCGGCTCACCGCGATCGCGGCCGCGCCGCCGGCCTTCTTGCCGCCGGCCTCGCCGTCGCCCGGGACCAGCCCCAGGAAGGCGGCGCCGCAGGCGAGGCAGACGAGGCCCGGGACCACGAAGGCGGCGCGCCAGCCGACATTGGCGGCCAGCAGCGCGGTCACCCCCGAGGCGGAGGCGGCGCCGAGATTGCCCCAGACACCGTTGACCCCGAGGTCGCGGCCGAGCCGGCGCGCGTGGGTCACCAGCATGGTCGAGCCGACCGGGTGGTAGATCGCCGAGGCGAGGCCGAGCACGCACAGCCAGAGCGCGAAGCTCAGCGGCGTCGTGGCGCTCGCCACCCCCAGGCAGGAGAGGCCGTAGCCGAGGAAGAACACCGCCAGCATGTTGCGCCGGCCGAACCGGTCCGCCAGCCAGCCCATCGGCAGCGAGCACAGGCCGAAGGCCACGAAGGCGCCGGTGGCCAGTCCGATCATCTCGCCGTAGCCGAGCCCGGTCTGGGCCGCGATGGCGATGACCGCGGTCGGGTAGATCAGCAGCACGAAATGGTCGAGGGCATGCGCGACGTTGACGAAGCGCAGCGTGCGTCGGGAGAGGGTTTCGGAATCCATCGCGGCCTATCCTCCGGGATCGCCCCCCTGATACCCTGGCCCGATGGAGGCGTCGGGCCGGATATGTATGGGAACGGGCCAAAATCGGCGGCGACGCCGCGGTCGACCGCCGCGGCCGATTATCAGCATGTGCCGCGGCCGGTTGCAGTCGTGCGCAAGCCGCTGCCGGCCGGGAGCGGCACCGGCCTGCATTTTCATGTCCGGGCGCAGCTCCTCTACGCGACGGCGGGGCTGATGAGCGCCTCGGCTGAGGACGGCACCTGGGTCGTGCCGGAAGGGCACGCCCTCTGGATCCCGCCGCGCCTGCCGCATGCCACGGTCACCCACGGGCCGGTGGCCCTGTGCACGGCCTATCTCGACCCCGCCGCGGTGGCGGCGTTTCCGGCGTCCTGCCGGGTGATCGCGGTCTCGGCGCTCCTGTCCTCGGCGCTGACCGCCCTCGCGGAGGAGCCGGTTCTGTACGACGAGGCCGACCGCGGCGGCCACCTCGCTGCCCTGGTGCTCGACGAGATCGGCCGCGCGCCCGAGACGCCGCTCACCCTGCCGCTGCCGCGGGATGCTCGGCTGCGCCGGGTCTGCCTCGGCCTGATCGCGGATCCCGCCGCCGCGGAGGATCTCGACGCCTGGGCCGACCGCGCCGGGGCGAGCCGGCGCACCCTGACCCGCC
>NZ_LHCD01000016.1:0-117295 GCF_001262595.1 Methylobacterium sp. ARG-1 | reverse complement strand
CCTGCCGCTCATGCCCATGGCCCTTGAGCAGCTCGACCTGCGCGGGTACGATCTGGTGATTAGCAGCGAGTCCGGGCCGGCGAAGGGGATCATCCCGCCCTCGAACTCCACCCATATCTGCTATTGCCACTCGCCGATGCGGTACGTCTGGAACATGTTCCACGATTACCGCGAGCGGACGGGGTTCCTGAACCGGCTGCTGATGCCGCCGGCCGCGCATTACATCCGGAACTGGGATGCCATCTCGGCGAGCCGCGTCCATGAATTCGTGGCGAATTCCGCCACCGTGGCGCGCCGGATCGAGACCTATTACCGGCGCAGCGCCACCGTCATCTATCCCCCGGTCGATACCGATGCGTTCGGCGCCGTTCCCGAGCACGAGATCGGCGATTACCATCTGATGGTCGGCGAGCTGGTGCGCTACAAGCGGCCGGAACTGGCCATCGAGGCGTTCAACCGCCTGCAGAAACCCCTGGTCGTGATCGGGGGCGGGGAAATGCTGCGGGAGTTGCGCGCCCTGGCCGGTCCGCATGTGACGATGCTCGGCCCCCAACCCTTCGCGGTGCTGAAACACCATTACGCCCGGTGTCAGGCGCTGATATTCCCCGGCGAGGAGGATTTCGGGATCGTGCCGGTGGAGGCCATGGCGAGCGGCCGGCCGGTGATCGCCTACGGGAAGGGCGGCGCCACGGAGACGGTGCAGGAGGGACTGACCGGGACGTTCTTCCACGAGCAATCGGTGGACGCGTTGATCGACGCGATCGAGCGGTGCAAGGCGATCGCGCCGAAGCCCGCCGACCTGATCAGCCGGGCCTCCGAGTTCAGTGTCGAGCGTTTCACCGGCGCGATGACGCAGTTCATCGACGGTGTCCTCAACCGTGAGGAGCACGGCCACCGTCCCGCGCTGGCCGGTGGACAGCTGGATCTGTTGCATTGAGTTTTAGCTGATCGACTTGTTTCAAACTTGAAAAGACCTTGGTTCGAAAGATTGATCTTGATGCCTGAGCCTATCGATACGGTCCATCCGATCATCCTGTGCGGCGGCACGGGGACGCGTCTGTGGCCGGCCTCGCGCGAGAGCATGCCCAAGCAATTCGCCCGCCTGGTCGATCCGCGGACCTCGACCTTCCAGGCGAGCCTCGAGCGCGTCGCGGAAGCGGGCGTGTTCGCCAAGCCCACCGTGATCGCCTCGGCCGAGGCCCGGTTCATCGTCGCCGAGCAATGCGGCCAGCTCGGGATCGCCGCCGACATCCTGCTCGAGCCGCAAGGGCGCGACAGCGCCGCCGCCGTGGCGGTGGCCGCGCTCCACGCCGCCGCGATCGATCCGCAGGCCGTGGTGCTGATCATGGCCGCCGACCACGTCGTGCCCGACACCCAGGCGTTCGTGGACGCCGTCAAGGCCGCCGCCGTGGGCGCGCGCGCCGGCTACACCATGACGCTGGGCATCGAGCCGACCCGCCCGGCCTCCGATTACGGCTATATCCGCCGCGGCGCCCCGATCCCCGAAGCCCCCGGCGCCGCCCGGGTGGAAAAATTCGTCGAGAAGCCGGACCGGGCCGGCGCCGAGGCGCTGATCGCCGACGGCGCCCTGTGGAACTCGGGCTACTTCCTGTTCCGCGCCGACCTGATGCTGGCCGAGCTCGAAGCCTTCGTGCCAGACGTCCTCGACGCCGCCAGGTCCGCGCTGGACGCTGCCGTGACCGACCTCGACTTCGTCCGGCTCGACGGCGCCGCCTTCGCCAAGGCGCCCAAGATCTCGATCGACTACGCGGTGATGGAGCGCACCGCCCGCGCTGGCGTGCTGCCGGTGTCGTTCCCGTGGTCGGATGTCGGCACCTGGGACGCGGTCTGGCAGGTGCTCGACCACGATGCCGAGGGCAACGCGGTGCGCGGCCGGGTGTCTCTGGTCGAGACGAAGAACAGCCTGGTGCACAGCCAGGGCGGCGGCCTGACCGCGGTGGTCGGGTTGGAGGACGTGGTCGTGGTCTCGACCCCCGACGCGGTGCTGGTGGCATCCAAGGCGCGCTCGGGCGAGGTCAAGCAGCTGGTCAACGCGCTGCGGGCCTCGGGCGAGCCGGAGGCGGACGCGCATCTGCGGATGTACCGGCCGTGGGGGTGGTACCAGCGGATCGACATCGGCGAGCGCTTCCAGGTGAAGCGGATCCAGGTGGTACCGGGCGGGCGCCTGTCCTTGCAGAAGCACTATCACCGGGCCGAGCACTGGGTGGTGGTGCGCGGCACCGCGGAGGTGACGGTGGACGACCGGGTGGTGCTCGTCCACGAGAACGAGGCGGTGTACCTGCCGATCGGCTCGATGCACCGGCTGAACAACCCGGGTAAGATCCCGCTGGAGCTGATCGAGGTCCAGGTCGGCTCCTACACCGGCGAGGACGACATCATCCGCGTTGAGGATATCTACGGACGTTGAGGCGCCCGAACGGCGCCTGCGACGCGATCGCTCCCGGCCGAGGCGGAACCTTGCGGCCTGCCGGGCGACTAACCCCTTGAGCGTGAACGCGCCGGCCCTCGTGGCCGGTCGCGGGGATCGCGGATGTGGGGAAGACCGATGAAGCACAAGCCGCTCAGCGAGCAGGTCGTGGTGATCACCGGCGCGTCGTCCGGCATCGGCCTCGCGACCGCCCGGATGGCGGCCGAGCGCGGGGCCCGGGTCGTGCTGGCCGCACGCAGCGGCGATACCCTGGCGCGGATCCAGGCCGAGATCGAAGGCGTCGGCGGCAAAGCGCTCCATGTCGTGGCCGATGTTGGCAACCGCGCCGACGTCCAGGCGGTCGCCGACCAGGCGATCGCGACGTTCGGAGGCTTCGACACCTGGGTCAATGTCGCGGGCGCCTCGATCTACGGGCGCCTGCGCGAGATCAGCGACGAAGACCATCATCGCCTGATCCAGACCAATCTCTGGGGCACGATCTACGGGTCGCTGGTCGCCGTCGAGCACCTGCACAAGCAGGGCGGCGCGCTGATCAATGTCGGCAGCATCGCCTCCGACCTCGCCTTTCCGTTCCAGGGCATGTACGCGGCCTCGAAGCACGCGGTGAAAGGCTTCACCGACGCCCTGCGCATGGAGCTGATGGTCGAGGATGCGCCGATCTCGGTGACGCTGGTCAAGCCGGCCTCGATCGACACGCCCCTGCCCCAGCGGGCCCGCAACTACATGGATCGCGAGCCGAGCCTGCCGCCGCCGATCTACCCGCCCGAGGAGGTCGCCAACGCGATC
This sequence comes from Methylobacterium sp. ARG-1, assembly GCF_001262595.1. Lineage (NCBI taxonomy): Bacteria > Pseudomonadati > Pseudomonadota > Alphaproteobacteria > Hyphomicrobiales > Methylobacteriaceae > Methylobacterium > Methylobacterium sp. ARG-1. The sequence continues at coordinate 114,060 of NZ_LHCD01000016.1, read as the reverse complement.
CTGCACGCGGCCGTGCACCCGCAGCGCGACATCTTCGTCGGCGGCGCCGGCAAGGCCTTCGTGGCCGGCAAGGAATTCGCCCCGGGCGCTTACGATTACATGGCCCCGGCGATCATCGCCATGCAGAAGCGCGGTATCCCGCCCCGCGACCCGACCGGAGCCCTGCATGCGCCGGTCTCCGCCGGCGCCACCCGCGGCGACCCGCCGGTCTACGTGATGCGCACCAGCGCCTACACCCGGGCGACCCTTCATCCGCTCGCGACCGCGGCCGGGCTGGTGGGCATCGGGACCGTGGCGGCCCTGGCGCTGCTCGGGACCGCTCCAGGCCGCAGGAAACGTCTGTAATTGCCCGTCGCTGCGCATTCCCTCCCGGGGCCGGCCCGGCCGACCTCCGGGGAGCAGGCTGATCCCCGCATCGTCCCGCGCCGGTTCGTCCAGCTGCCGGACGAGCGGACGATCGCCTATGCGCAGACGGGCTCCGGCCCCGATCTCGTGGCGATCCACGGCACGCTGATGTGCCTGGAGGATCAGTGGCTCGGGCCGGTGCCGGCTCTGGCCGAGCATTTCCGGGTCGTCGCCGTCGACCGCCCAGGCCACGGGTTCAGCCTGCGGCCGCGGGGGTGCGGGGCCGATATCTGGGATCAGGCCACGCAGATCCGGGAAGCGGTCCAGAAGCTCGGCCTGAACCGGCCGATCATCCTCGGCCACTCCTTCGGAGCGGCGATCGCCTTGGCCTACGGGATGCTCTACCCCGACGAGATCGCCGGGATCGTTTCCCTCGCACCGGTCTGCTTCCCGGAACTCCGCCTGGAGCACTTGCTGTTCGGACCGCGGGCTTTACCGCTCGGGGGCGATCTTCTGACCCGGATCCTGCACGCGTCGAGCGATCCGGCCCTGCTGCCGCTGCTCTGGAACGCGATGTTCCTGCCTCAGACGATGCCGCAGCAGTTCCGCCAGCACTTTCCGTTCGAACTTGCTGGCCGGGCCGCCCAGATCACCGCCGAGGGTGAGGATGCCGGCTGGCTCTGGCCGGCCCTGACCCGCAGCGCGCTGCGCTATCCGAGCCTCCGGGTGCCCACCCGGATCCTGTGCGGCGGCGCCGACATCGTGGTGAATTCCTACCTGCACGGCGTCGTCGCGGCCCGGTTGATCCCGGGGGCGAGTCTCGAGATGGTGCCGGGCGCCGGACACATGTTCCCGCATTCGCATCCCGAGGTCGTCGTGCGGGCGGCTCTTTCGCTCAAGCATTAAGTGTCCGAGCGCGGGCCGAGGAGCCAGCGTTCATCGATATCGGTAGCGTTGCGCGCAGCCAGCGGCTGCGTCTCGTCACCCTCGGCAAAGATCACGACGTCGCCGGGCCCGACATCGCGGGTCGCGTAGAAATCCCAGCGCCGGTGGATCACCCGCGGGCCGCCGAAGATCCGGTAGGCGTTCCAGTAGCGGTCGTCCCGGAAGCCGACGTAATGGACCGACGGTGCGGACGGCCCCTCACCCAAGCCAGAGGACCTTGCGCGCCTCGGCGAGCAGGACGGTGTGTTGCACGGCGGCCGGCCCCTCGTTCGGGATCGCGCTGCCCGCCTCGGCGATCAGCCGCCGGAATTTCTTGCGGTCGAGGCCGCGCCAGCTCTGGCTCGCGAGCACCGCCGCCAGCACGGTCTGGACCGCCTCCGTCCGGTAATGCGCCTCCGCCAGCGCGAGCCGGGTAACGTCGGCCTGGGACGGGCGGTCGACTGGGGCCGCCCTCTCGCGCGGCAGGCCGGACTCGGAGGCATCCTCGGGCATCAGGTTGATGTCCCAGCTGACATTCTCCCGAACGACCCGGGCCGGCGACCCATACGCCAACGCGTTGGCCGGGATCACGCCGCTGACGATCGACTGAGCCCCGACGATCGAGCCGTCGCCGATATGCGCGCCCTTGAACACGCTGACATTGCGGCCGAGCCAGACCCGGTGGCCGACATGGATCGGTCGAGACGGGTTGATCCGGCGGCCGGATTCGAGGTCGATGATCGAATGGGCGTCGCTCACCCAGAAATTGACGCCCTCCGAGATCAGGCAATTGTGCCCGATCGTGATCGGCTTCGTCTCGTGGACGAAGATCTGGCCTTCGTTGGCGAAGGCACTGTGATGTCCGATCAGCAGCTTCGAATGCGGGCATACGTAGATCTGCACCGAGGCCAGCCGCACCCCGTGCCCGATATGCACGGTAGAGCTGGGGCCGCAGGTAAGCGACATCCGCTCGAACGCGTTGGCCCCATCCCCGATCAGGACGTGACTGCCATCGCCGTTGATGGTGATCGTCCCATCCGAAGTGTCCAAAAAATCCTGCGCGATCTGGATCTTGTTATTGCCGTTGTTCAGCAGGCGCACAGGCACACGACATCTCCGGTGATAACTCTCGCCCCGGATATAGTGCCGGCGCGAAGCGGATCGACCGCGGCTGGTGAATCGTGTGGGAGACCGGGCCTCGGCCTGCCGGCACGTGTCGGCTCGGCGTGAGCCGGGGACGGAGCCGTGCCGGCCTCCTCAGCCCGGATCAAACCAAAGGCAGGGGCGTAAAAAGCAGATGATCTGCAGAGCGGGCTGCCCTTTCGAGGGTCCGGAACCAACCTCTATTGCCCTGGTGGGCGGTGAGGGACTCGAACCCCCGACCCTCTCCGTGTAAAGGAGACGCTCTACCAACTGAGCTAACCGCCCGGCGGCCGACCGTTACGGCATGGGGTCGGTGCGATGCAAGGGGGCGCCCTCGGGAGCGGCGAGGCGGCGCGCCAGTTCAGGCGCGAGGCCGGTGCTTTCGATCGGAACTGGGCGTGGTGGCGGCATGGGTGGCGCCCCCGTGGCGGCCAGGACGGCCCTTGTGCCGGCCTCGACCGAGCAGATCAGTGGACACCGAACCTGCGCGGCGATGCGTGGAGCGAGGCCAGCCAGGCCGGCCCCGCCGAGGATCACCGTTTCTGCGCCCGCCGCGTGGCTATCCCGACAGGCTTGGGCCAGGGCACCCAAGGCGCGATCCGGATCTGCGGCGATCTCGCCACCGCTCGGGGCGATCGTGGTGATCGCAGCGGGACGGTCGGCCAGCCCGATCGTGCCAATGAATTCCATCAGCATGGGGCCCCAGGCTGCACCGCCGGTGACGATCCCGAACCGCCCTGTGGCCGCGGCCTCGTGACACGCGGCCTCGGCCATCCCGATCACCGGGACCGGGGACAGCTCCCGCAGGGCGAACAGGCCCGGATCACCAAAGCACGCCAAGTAGACTGCATCGCACCCGTCCCCGTGCTCGGCCAGAGCGTCGAGAGCGGCGTGGGCCGCGATGGCTGCAGCGGCGCGGCTCGCGATGTAGCGGGCCCCGAAGCGGCCGGTCACCGCCCGTAACGCGGCCCGATCGCCGATCTGGCTACGAACATGACCGGCGACGAGGTCGGTCACCGCCTGGCTGGTGTTGGGGTTGATCAGCAGGATGCGCATGGCGGGCTCGTCCCACAAAAAAGCCCCCGGAGCGAACTCCGGGGGCTTGTCTCATCGGATCACGGAGCGGGTCAGTGGGCGATGAACGCCGCGCCGTCCTCCTCCGTCCGGGCGGGCTTGGCCACGGGCAGCGGCTCCTCCCACTCGATGGCGACCGGCGCACGCACCAGGGCCTTCTCCAACACCTGATCCATCCGGGAGACCGGGATGATCTCCAGCCCGTTCTTCACGCTGTCGGGCACCTCGGCGATGTCCTTGGCGTTCTCCTCGGGGATCAGCACGATCTTGATGCCGCCGCGAAGCGCGGCCAGCAGCTTCTCCTTCAGGCCACCGATCGGCAGAACCCGACCGCGCAGCGTGACCTCACCGGTCATCGCGATATCGCGGCGGACCGCGATGCCGGTCAGCGTTGAGACGATGGCGGTCGCCATGGCGATGCCGGCGGACGGGCCGTCCTTCGGGGTCGCCCCCTCCGGAACGTGGACGTGGATGTCACGACGCTCGAACAGCGGCGGCTCGATCCCGAAATCGATCGCCCGCGAGCGCACGTAGGATGCGGCCGCCGAGATCGACTCCTTCATCACGTCCTTCAGGTTGCCCGTGACAGTCATCTTGCCCTTGCCGGGCATCATGACACCCTCGATCGTCAGCAACTCGCCGCCGACCTCGGTCCAGGCCAGACCCGTGACCACTCCGACCTGATCGTCCGCGTCGATCTCGCCGTAGCGGAACTTCGGCGGGCCGAGGAAGACCGGAAGGGTCTCCACGTTCACCGCGACAGACTTGGTCTTGGTGATCAGGATCTCCTTCACCGCCTTGCGGATCAGGTTGGACAGTTCGCGCTCCAGGTTGCGAACGCCGGCTTCCCGCGTATAGCGGCGGACCAGCATCATCAGCCCGTCATCGTCGATCGACCACTCGTGCGTCCCGAGGCCGTGCTTCTTCAAGGCGTTCGGGATCAGATGCTTGCGCGCGATCTCGACCTTCTCTTCCTCGGTGTACCCGGCGATGCGGATCACCTCCATCCGGTCCATGAGCGGGCCGGGGATGTTGAGGGTGTTGGCCGTGGTCACGAACATCACGTTCGAGAGGTCGTAATCCACCTCAAGGTAGTGATCGTTGAAGGTGCTGTTCTGCTCAGGGTCGAGCACCTCGAGGAGTGCCGCGGACGGATCGCCGCGGAAATCCATGCCCATCTTGTCGATCTCGTCGAGCAGGATGAGCGGGTTCGAGGTCTTGGCCTTGCGCATCGACTGGACGATCTTGCCGGGCATCGAGCCGATATAGGTCCGGCGGTGACCGCGGATCTCGGCCTCGTCACGCACGCCGCCGAGGGACATGCGCACGAACTCGCGACCCGTCGCCTTGGCGATGGACTTGCCGAGCGAGGTCTTGCCGACGCCGGGGGGACCAACGAGGCACAGGATCGGGCCGGTGAGCTTGTTCGCCCGCTGCTGCACGGCGAGGTACTCGACGATCCGCTCCTTGACCTTGTCCAGGCCGAAATGGTCGTTGTCCAGCAGGACTTGGGCGCCGAGCAGATCCTTCTTGATCTTCGAGCGCTTGCCCCACGGGATGCCGAGCATCCAGTCTAAATAGTTGCGCACCACCGTCGCCTCGGCGGACATCGGCGACATCTGCCGGAGCTTCTTCAGCTCGGCGGTGGCCTTATCGCGGGCTTCCTTGGTGAACTTGGTCTTCTCGATCTTCTCCTCGAGCTCGGCCAACTCGTCACGGCCGTCCTCGGAGTCGCCCAGCTCCTTCTGGATCGCCTTCATCTGCTCGTTGAGGTAGTACTCGCGCTGGGTCTTCTCCATCTGCCGCTTGACGCGGGTCCGGATGCGCTTCTCCACCTGAAGCACGGAGATCTCGCTCTCCATCAGCGACAGCACGCGCTCGAGGCGCTGCGCCACCGTGGGCGTCTCGAGGATGCCCTGCTTGTCCGAGATCTTCACGAGCAGGTGCGAGCCGATCGTGTCGGCGAGCTTCGAAGGCTCGTCGATCTGGGTCACAGCCGACACGACCTCCGGGGAGATCTTCTTGTTCAGCTTGACGTAGTTCTCGAACTCCGAGAGCACCGAACGCGCGAGCGCCTCCGCCTCGACGCGGTCGCCGAGCTCGTCGTGCAGGGCTTCGGCAGTGGCCTCGTAATACTCATCGGAGCGGGTGAAGCCCGTCACTTTGGCGCGGCCGATACCCTCGACCAGAACCTTTACGGTGCCGTCGGGCAGCTTCAGCAGCTGCAGCACGGAGGCCAGTGTCCCGATCTTGTAGATGGCGTCGGTCGCCGGATCGTCGTCACCCGCATTGATCTGAGTGGCGAGCAGGATGTGGCGATCGGTGCGCACGGCCTCTTCGAGGGCGCGGATCGACTTCTCGCGGCCGACGAACAGGGGCACGATCATGTGCGGGAAGACGACGATGTCGCGCAGGGGCAGAACGGCATAGGAGCCCGTCGAACCCGGGACGACCGGCTGGCGCGATTTCGACTGTGTCATGGGAGACTTCCTCTCAGGGACGCCCGGCTTCGGTTCCCCCGGAAGATGGGGCGAACCGACTGCCAGGGGCCGACCGGGCCGCGAGGGTCGGGATGGTCGTGGACTTTGCGGCTGGCGACGCGGACCGTTCCTCGAAGGAGCGAGCGGCCACCGCGATGAGCCTGAGGTGGCTGCGGGGGGCAGCGTTTTCAAGATGTTCCCCGCAGCGCGCCCGGCCGGAGCCGGGCGTTTAACGCAACCCTACCAAGCGCTTACGCGCTCACGCTGGCGGGTGCTTCCTTGTTGCGGTCGCCGTGGATGTAGAGCGGGCGCGACTTGCCCTCGACCACCTCGGGACCGATCACGACCTGCTCCACGGATTCGAGACCCGGCAGATCGTACATCGTGTCGAGCAGGATCGTCTCCAGGATGGAGCGCAGGCCGCGGGCGCCGGTCTTGCGCTCGATCGCCTTGCGGGCGACGAGCGAGAGCGCATCGTCCTGGAACGTCAGGTCGACATTCTCCATCTCGAACAGCCGTTGGTACTGCTTCACCAGGGCGTTCTTCGGCTCCTGCAGGATCTTCTTCAGCGCCGCCTCATCGAGATCCTCGAGGGTCGCCAGGACCGGCAGACGGCCGACGAATTCGGGGATGAGGCCGAACTTCAGCAGATCCTCGGGCTCCACCGAGCGGAAGATCTCGCCGGTGCGGCGATCGTCGGGGGCCTGCACGCTGGCGCCGAAGCCGATCGAGGTCCCCTTGCCGCGCTGGGAGATGATCCGCTCAAGGCCCGCGAAGGCGCCGCCGCAGATGAACAGGATGTTGGTGGTGTCGACCTGCAGGAATTCCTGCTGCGGGTGCTTGCGGCCGCCCTGCGGCGGCACGGAGGCGACCGTGCCCTCCATGATCTTCAGGAGCGCCTGCTGCACGCCCTCACCCGACACGTCGCGGGTGATCGACGGGTTGTCGGACTTGCGCGAGATCTTGTCGATCTCGTCGATGTAGACGATGCCGCGCTGGGCGCGCTCGACGTTGTAGTCCGAGGCCTGGAGCAACTTCAGGATGATGTTTTCCACATCCTCGCCGACATAACCCGCCTCGGTCAGGGTCGTGGCGTCGGCCATGGTGAACGGCACGTCCAGGATGCGGGCCAGCGTCTGCGCGAGCAGCGTCTTGCCCGAGCCGGTTGGCCCGATCAGCATGATGTTGGACTTGGCCAACTCGACGTCGTTGTGCTTCGTCGCGTGCGCGAGCCGCTTGTAGTGATTGTGCACCGCGACCGAGAGGACCTTCTTGGCGAAGTCTTGGCCGATGACGTAATCGTCGAGGACGCGCCGGATCTCCTTCGGGGTCGGGACCCCGTCACGGCTCTTCACCAGCGAGGATTTCGACTCCTCGCGGATGATGTCCATGCACAGCTCGACGCACTCGTCGCAGATGAACACGGTCGGGCCGGCGATCAGCTTGCGGACCTCGTGCTGGCTCTTGCCGCAGAACGAGCAATACAGCGTGCTCTTGGAGTCGTTGCCGCCAGTCTTGCTCATATCGGTCTCCGATTCGTCGCGTACGCAGCCGGCTAAGGGCGCACGCGCATCGCTTCAACGTAAGGGGGCCCGTTTAAAGAAACAGTATGCTGCGCGCCTTTGACCGATGGGCCCTGTCATCGGATGCAAACACGCTGCCGCGGCGGGATCAAGGCCACGCCGCGGCGATCAGGCGACGCAACCGTCAGGCGGCTGCGGGCTCGGGACGCTTCTGGATGACCTCGTCGATGAGGCCGAACTCCTTGGCCGCATCCGCAGTCATGAAATTGTCGCGCTCCAGCGCATTCTCAATGGCCGCATAATCACGGCCGGTATGCTTCACGTAGATCTCGTTCAGGCGCCGCTTCAGCGCCTCGATCTCGCGGGCATGGATCAGGATGTCGGTGGCCTGGCCCTGAAAGCCGCCGGACGGCTGGTGGACCATGATCCGGGCATTCGGCAGGGCGAAGCGGTGGCCGGGCTCACCGGCGGTGAGCAGCAGGGAGCCCATCGAGGCCGCCTGGCCCACGCAGAGCGTGGTCACCGGGCAGCGGATGAACTGCATCGTGTCGTAAATCGACAGGCCCGAGGTCACGACGCCGCCGGGGGAATTGATATAGAAGGAAATTTCCTTCTTCGGATTCTCAGCCTCGAGGAACAGCAGCTGCGCCACGATCAGCGACGCACCGTAGTCCTCCACCGGACCGGTGAGGAAGATGATGCGTTCGCGCAGGAGGCGGGAGTAGATGTCGAAGGCGCGTTCGCCGCGGCTCGACTGCTCGACGACCATCGGCACGAGTGCGTTGTTATAGACGTCGATCGGATCTCTCATCTCGTCCTGCCCAGAGTGAGGCCCGGGGCTGCCGCGAATCAGGGCAGCCCGGGCATATCAGCGAACACCGGCGATGCTTAACCATCGCCTAACCCTATGCCCGCCGTCCTGGGACAGTGCGGGGCTCAGTCGGCCTTTGCCTCGGTTTTGGCCTCGGCCTTATCTGCCGGCTTCTCGCCGGTCGTGTCGTTGTCATCCTCATCGGCGAAAAGCGTCTCTTTCGAGACCGGCTCCTCAACGAGTTTGACCTGACCGAGGACGTGGTCAACCACCTTCTCCTCGAACAGCGGCGCCCGAAGCTCGGCGAGCGCCTGCGGGTTCTTGCGGTAGAAGTCCCACACCTGCTGCTCCTGGCCCGGGAACTGCCGGACCCGGGCAATGAGGGCCTGGTTCACCTCCTCGTCGGAAACCTTGATATCGGCGCTCTCACCGACCTGCGCAAGCACGAGACCGAGACGGACGCGACGCTCCGCGATCTTCCGGTAGTCGGCCTGGGCCTTCTCCTCGGTGGTGTCCTCGTCCTCGAACGTTTTGCCGCGGGCCTTGAGGTCCTGCTCCACCTGCGCCCAGACGCTGGCGAATTCCTGCGCGACGAGGGTCGGCGGCAGCTCGAAGGCGTACTTGCCGTCCAGCGCGTCCAGGAGCTCCTTCTTGAGCTTGCGGCGCGACGCCGCCTCGAAATCGCCGCCGATCGCCTTGGCAATCGCTTCGCGCAGCTTCTCGAGGGATTCCATGCCGAGCGACTTGGCGAACTCGTCGTCGATCTTGGCCTCGCCCGGGGCCTGGATCTTGGTGACGGTCACGTCGAACTCGGCATCCTTTCCGGCGAGGTGCTCGGCGCCGTAGGCCTCCGGGAAGGTCGCCTTCACGACGCGCTTGTCGCCGACCTTGGCGCCGACCAGCTGCTCCTCGAAGCCCGGGATGAACGAGCCAGAGCCGAGTTCCAGGTCGATCCCCTCGCCCTTGCCGCCCTGGAATTCCTCGCCGTCGATGCGGCCGACGAAATCGATGGTGACGCGGTCGCCGTTCTGGGCCTCGGCGCCCTCCTCCCGCTCGGTGAACGGACGGCTCTGGCCGGCCATGCGCTGCAGGGCTTCGTCGACCTCGGATTCGTCGGGCTTGGCGACGAGCTTCTTGAGGCTGACATCGGAGAGGTCGGCCAGCTCGAAGCTCGGCATCACCTCGAGGGCGACCTTGAAGGCCAGGTCGGCCTTGGCGTCGAGCGCCTTCTCGACCTCGGCCTGGTCGGTCGGGAACTCGACCTGCGGCTCCAGCGCCAGCTTGAGGCCGTTATCGGCCACGATCTTGCGGTTGGCCTCGTTGACCGCGTTCTGCACCACCTCGGCCATGACCGAGCGACCATAGACCTTGCGCAGATGCGCGACCGGGACCTTGCCGGGGCGGAAGCCCTTCAGCTGGACCTTGTCCTTCATACCGGAGAGCTCGGTCGTCAGGCGCTCCTCGAGTTCCTGGGCGGCCAGCAGCACCTGAAACTCGCGCTTCAGACCCTGGGCGTTGATCTCGGTCACCTGCATCGTCGTCGTCGCTCTTCAAAAAACCTTGTGGTCGCCGGCCGGGCCGGCGTCGTGCGGCTTGGTCGCGCGGTCCGGGAAACGACGGTGTCGGATACGGGGATGAGACGGCCCCGAGCGGGGCCGCGCCATCTCGAAGCGTCCTGGTGCGGGCGGAGGGGCTCGAACCCCCACGTCTTGCGACACTGGAACCTAAATCCAGCGCGTCTACCAGTTCCGCCACGCCCGCGCGTGCCGACACCCGGCGCGTCGCCGGCCGCCGGAAGCGCGCCCTATAGCATGGGCCGCACGGCTCGCAGCAAAAAACTTAACCTCCCGTGCCGGCGGTGGCGCGGGCCCGGGCACGCGGCTATCTACCCAGGCCAGCTGCGAGCCGCCGTCGAGACCCCATGACCTCATTCCGCCCCGTGCCGCCCACCGATCCGCGCGGCGGAACGCCGTCGCGCCGGACCCTGCTCGTCACGGCGGCCGCGTTCGGGCTGCTGCCGGAGGCGGTGCAGGCGCAGGCGACCACGCCCGAGAAACCCGCGACGCCGGGTTTGGCACCGGCCGAGGCTGCGCCCCCCAGCCTGCCGGCCGCCCCCGGCAAGGCCCGGCTGCGGCCCGAGCCCGCGGCCGAGACGCCAATCTGGTGCTTCGACGGCAAGACCGTGCCGCCGCTGGTGCGGATCAAGCTTGGCCAGCCGGTCCGGCTCAAGATCGAGAACCGCACCGACAAGCCGCTGTCGCTGCACTGGCACGGGGTCCGCAACATCAACGCGATGGACGGGGTGGGCGGCGTGACCCAGGCGCCGATCCAGCCGGGCGCCGACTTCTTGTACCAGTTCACGCCCCCGGATGCCGGGACCTACCTGATCCGCCCCCTCGTGGTCGGCGGGTCGAGCGAGCCGTCCGGCCGGGGACTGGCCGGCATGCTGATCGTCGAGGAGTCGAACCCGCCGCTGGTCGATGCCGATGTCGGGTTGGTAATGCAGGATTGGCGGCTCGAGGACGATGCCGGCCTGATGCCGTTCGGGCAGCCGCTCTTCGCCGCCACGAACGGGCGCCTCGGTAATCTCGTGACGGTCAACGGCAAGGCGGTGCCGGACACGTTCGAGGCGCGCCCGGGCGCGCGGGTTCGCCTGCGCCTCGGCAATGCCTGCAACGCCCGCGGCACGCGGCTCCGGTTCGAGGGCGTGAAAGTCTATGTCGCGGCCGTGGACGGCCAGCCCACCGACACGTTCGAGCCCCTGCGCGCGACGCTGCCGTTCCCCCCGGGCACCCGGTACGACCTGATGGTCGATTTGCCCGAGCAGGAGGGCGCCACCTGCTCGATCATCGCTCTGGTCGGCCAGGGCCTGACGCTGGCCACCGTCACCACGAAGGGCGCCAAGATCACCGAGAAGCGGCCGCCCATCGGGCCGATCGGCGAGAACAAGCGCCTGCCCGCCGAGATCAAGCTTCAGAACGCGTTGCGGCGCGACGTGGTGATTACCGGCGGCGCCTTCGTGCCCAAGGCGGCCAAGGAGGCCGCAAAGGACGCATCGAAGGACAAGCCGGTCCCGGAGCCGGTCTACACGGGCGATCCCCAGAAGATCTGGTCGGTGAACGGCACCAGCGCGAGCACCGGCCTGCAGCCGATCTTCACGGTGAAGCGTGGGCAGGTGGTGGTGCTGGCCCTGCGCAACGAGACCGCCTTCCCGCAGGCTCTGCACCTGCACGGCCATTGCTTCCGCCTGCTCCACCCCCTGGACGACGGCTGGGAGCCCTACTGGCTCGACACGTTCCAGCTTCTGGAAGGCCGCACCGCCCGCATCGGCTTTCTGGCCGACAATCCGGGGCGCTGGCTGATCAGCGCCACGGTGCTGGAGCGGTTCGACACCGGCCTGTGGACGATGTTCGAGGTTACCTGAGTCCGGCTTCGACGAGGCTCCCGAGCGCGGCGGGCATCAGCTCCGGGATGTCCTCGGCGATCAGGCCTGGCCCATGGCGGAGCCCGGCATCGCCGTGGAGCCAGACACCGGCCGCCGCAGCCTCGAAGGGCAGCATGCCCTGGGCCAGCAGCCCGGCGATCAGCCCGCCCAGAACGTCGCCCGAGCCTGCGGTGCCGAGATAGGGGCTGCCGTGATCGTTGATCGCGGCGCGCCCGTCGGGGCTGGCGATCACGGTGTCGGATCCCTTCAGGACCACGACGGCGCCGATGAGCGCAGCGGCGGCGCGGGTGCGGGCGACCTTGTCGGCCCCCTCGGCGGTGGCTTCCGTCCCTTTGAACAGCCGTGCGAACTCGCCCTCATGCGGCGTGAGCACCGCCTGCGCGTCGCCATCCGCGAGATGGGCGGCGAGCAGCGGCGCTTGGCCCGAAAAGCTCGTCAGCGCATCAGCATCGAGGACGAGACTGCGGCCGGCGGCGGCAGCCACCGCGACGCGCTCACGGGTCGGCTCGCCGGTGCCGAGGCCCGGGCCGGCCAGCACGACGTTGAGGCGCTCGTCGGTGAGCAGGTCGTCGAGGTCGTCGGCCGTCTCGCAGGGGCGCAGCATGATCGCGGTAAGCTGGGCGGCGTTCTCGGCCAGCGCCGCCTGGGGCGAGGCCAGCGTGACCAGCCCGGCCCCGACCCGCAGGGCACCGCGGGCGGCGAGCCGGGCCGCGCCGGTCTTGGTGGCCGGCCCCGAAAGGATCAGGGCGTGGCCCCGTGTATATTTGTGGCTCTCCCCGGTGAGCCGGGGAAAGGCTTTCGCCCACAGATCCGGCCCGTTCCGGTAGATCGGTGGCGTCGCGGCACCAAGACCGACCTCCAAGGCCGCCGCACCCGTCCCGATATCGGCCAGATGGCGATGGCCGCACAGGCCCCGGCCGGGCTGGAGCAGGTGCCCCGGCTTGAACGCCACGAAGGTCACGGTCTCCACGGCCCGGATCGCGACGCCGCGCACGGCGCCGGTATCGCCGTCGACGCCGCTCGGCACATCGACGGCGAGCACCGGACGGCCGCCGGCATTCACGGCCTCCACCAGGGCGCGGGCCGCCCCGTCGAGATCGCGCGACAGGCCGGCGCCGAACAGGGCATCGATCACGAGGTCACATGGGGGCAGCGCATCGGCGGCCGGGTGCACCGGACCGGTCCAGGCCTCGGCCGCGAGGGCGGCGTCGCCGGTCAGCGCCGCGCGCGCGCCGAGCAGGAACAAGTCGATCGCATAGCCGCGCTCGGCCAGCAGCCGCGCCGCCACGAACCCGTCGCCGCCATTGTTGCCGGGTCCGCACAGGACCACCACCCGCCCGCCCGCCGGCAGCCGCCCAGCGGCGCGCTCGGCGACCGCGGCCCCGGCCGCCTGCATCAGCCGAATGCCCGGTATCCCTCCCGCGATCGCCGTCGCATCGACCTGCCGCATCGCCGCGACCGTCAGCACCCGCATGCTCATCTCCACGTCTGCCCGTGCACCGAACACCAGTGATTAAAAATGCGCCACAAATTCATCGAAAGCCCGAAGGATGTGCGTAGCCTGCGCGCCGAATGGGCACTAACGTGGCGCCCGTCGCGAAAACGGCGTGGCGGAGGCTTCACGACGATGTTAGAAATATCCGGCAGCGCAGCGCAGGCCCGAGCGGCATGAAGAAGATCGAAGCGATCATCAAGCCTTTCAAGCTCGACGAGGTGAAGGAGGCGCTCCAGGAGGTCGGCCTCCAGGGCATCACCGTCATCGAAGCGAAGGGCTTTGGCCGTCAGAAGGGCCATACCGAGCTCTATCGCGGCGCCGAATACGTGGTCGACTTCCTGCCCAAGGTGAAGCTCGAGATCGTCCTGTCGGACGCGCTGGTCGAGGGCGCCGTCGAGGCGATCCGCAAGTCGGCCCAGACCGGCCGCATCGGCGACGGCAAGATCTTCGTCTCGACGATCGAAGAAGCGATCCGCATCCGCACTGGCGAGACCGGCACCGACGCGATCTGACGGCTGATCGGCGCGGCTTTACGCCGGCGGGTCTTGTGCGCTGATCCCGGAAGCGGCCAGCATTCCGACGTTACGCGCTGGCGTTTTCCCGCTCCGTCACCGTCCTGCCTAAGAATTCACGCTGCACGAATGTCCGGCATCGACGTGCCAGGGCATGGAGTGTTGCGCCGGCAACCCCACATCCTCTGGAACGGACGGCCGATCGGCCGCCTCGAATCCATTCAGGAGGACCATGTGATGGCCGGAACCGACGGGCGTGACACCGCCAAGATTTATGAATTGTCGGCGTTCCGGCGCGCCCGACCGGCCCCGCGGGTGGCGGAGAAGGCCAAGCCCGCGCCGATGCCGAGCTTCGGCGGCGCCTGGTACCACGAGGCCGCGATCCGCGACGACGAGCGCCCGCGCCGGACCTGAAGATGGCGAAGCCGGGCGCGCGGGCCCGGCTCCGGAACGTTTCATCGGAAGCCCGGGGCTCCCGTTCCGCCTTAGGCGGCGACAGCGGCCTCGGTCGGCACCGAAGAGATCGTCTTCAGCACCTGCGAGGCGATCTGGTAGGGGTCGCCTTGCGAGTTCGGGCGGCGATCCTCCAGATAGCCCTTGTAGTTGTTGTTCACGAAGGAGTGGGGCACGCGGATCGAGGCGCCGCGGTCAGCCACGCCGTACGAGAATTCGTGGATCGAGGCGGTCTCGTGCTTGCCGGTCAGCCGCATGTGGTTGTCCGGGCCGTAGACGGCGATGTGGTCCTCGCGGGCGTTCTTGAACGCCTCCATGAGCTTCTCGAAATAGGCCTTGCCGCCATGCTCACGCATGAACGAGGTCGAGAAGTTGCAGTGCATGCCCGAGCCGTTCCAGTCGGTGTCGCCGAGCGGCTTGCAATGGTACTCGACGTCGATGCCGTATTTCTCGCACAGGCGCTGCAGGAGGTAGCGGGCCATCCACATCTCGTCGGCGGCCTTCTTGGAGCCCTTGCCGAAGATCTGGAATTCCCACTGGCCCTTGGCCACCTCGGCGTTGATGCCCTCGTGGTTGATGCCGGCGTCGAGGCAGAGGTCGAGATGCTCCTCGACGATCTTGCGGGCGACGTCGCCGACATTCGAATAGCCGACGCCGGTGTAGTACGGGCCCTGCGGGGCCGGGAAGCCGCTGGCCGGGAAGCCGAGCGGGCGGCCGTCCTTGTACAGGAAGTACTCCTGCTCGAAGCCGAACCAGGCGCCAGCGTCATCCAGGATGGTGGCACGCTTGTTGGACTCGTGCGGGGTCTTGCCGTCCGGCATCATCACTTCGCACAGGACCAGGACGCCGTTCTTTCGGGCCGGGTCGGGGAAGTGGCGCACGGGCTTGAGCATGCAGTCGGAGCTGCCGCCCTCGGCCTGCTTCGTGGACGAGCCGTCGAAGCCCCACATCGGGAGCTGGTCGAGGGTCGGGAAGCTGTCGAATTCCTTGATCTGCGTCTTGCCGCGCAGATTCGGGACCGGCGTGTACCCGTCGAGCCATATATACTCGAGCTTATATTTCGTCATTCCGGTTCTCTCGTCCGTTGTCGATGCGCGACCTGGTCAAATCCCGGGCGACGCGAACGGCTTGCCGCCGCCTCGACGGCCGCTGCCGCCTTTGCATGGAGCATGCCAGAACCCGCGTCGCCGGACCCCGGATGGGGCCAATTCCCTCTGACCGCCGTTCACGCTATCGAGAGCGCGCAGCCCGCATGGGCCAAACCTCTCGCTCCGTGAGCGATTCCCCGTCTGCCCGGGTGGCAAGGCGGCCCCGCGACGGATATCAAGCGGCGCGGCCGGTGCGGCCCGACCCAAGGTGGACGCCCCGCGCG
Organism: Methylobacterium sp. ARG-1; assembly: GCF_001262595.1. Classification (NCBI taxonomy): domain Bacteria; kingdom Pseudomonadati; phylum Pseudomonadota; class Alphaproteobacteria; order Hyphomicrobiales; family Methylobacteriaceae; genus Methylobacterium; species Methylobacterium sp. ARG-1. The sequence goes on along the minus strand of NZ_LHCD01000016.1, from coordinate 98,483 downwards.
AGAATCCCCGACGCCTTTCCTGGAGGATGCCCACGATGACGACTGCGGCCGAGGTTCTGAAGACCATCCGGGACAACGACGTACGCTACGTGGACTTCCGGTTCACAGACCCCCGCGGCAAGTGGCAGCACGTGACGTTCGACGTGTCGCTCATCGACGACGAGATCTTCGCCGAAGGCACGATGTTCGACGGCTCCTCGATCGCCGGCTGGAAGGCGATCAACGAGTCCGACATGCTGCTGATGCCGGATCCGTCCACCGCCTGCCTGGACCCGTTCTTCTCGGCCTCGACCCTGTCGATCGTCTGCGACGTGCTCGAGCCCGCCACCGGCGAGCCCTATTCGCGCGATCCCCGCGGCACCGCCAAGCGCGCCGAGGCCTATCTGCAGCAGACCGGGATCGGCGACACGATCTATGTCGGCCCCGAGGCCGAGTTCTTCGTGTTCGACGACGTGAAGTTCGCGGCCGACCCGTACCGGACCGGCTTCGAGCTCGACTCGAACGAGCTGCCGACCAACGGCTTCACCGATTACGAGGGCGGCAATCTCGGCCACCGGGTCCAGACCAAGGGCGGCTACTTCCCGGTCCCCCCGCAGGATTCGGCTCAGGACATGCGCGGCGAGATGCTGGCCGCGATGCAGTCCATGGGCGTGAAGGTCGAGAAGCACCACCACGAGGTAGCCAGCGCCCAGCACGAACTCGGCATGAAGTTCGACGTGCTGACCAAGCTCGCCGACCACATGCAGATCTACAAGTACTGCATCCACAACGTCGCCCAGAGCTACGGCAAGTCGGCGACCTTCATGCCCAAGCCCGTCTACGGCGATAACGGCTCGGGCATGCACGTCCACCAGTCGATCTGGAAGGACGGCAAGCCGGTCTTCGCCGGCGACAAGTATGCCGGCCTCAGCCAGGAATGCCTCTGGTACATCGGCGGCATCATCCGCCACGCCAAGGCGCTCAACGCCTTCACCAACCCGTCGACCAATTCCTACAAGCGGCTGGTGCCGGGCTACGAGGCGCCGGTGCTGCTCGCCTACTCGGCGCGCAACCGCTCGGCCTCCTGCCGGATCCCGTGGACCAAGAGCCCGAACGCCAAGCGCGTCGAGGTCCGCTTCCCCGACCCGATGGCGAACCCCTACCTGGCCTTCTCGGCCCTGCTGATGGCCGGCCTCGACGGCATCCGCAACAAGATCGATCCGGGCCCGGCCATGGACAAGGACCTCTACGAGCTGCCGCCCCGGGAGCTGAAGAAGATCCCGACCGTGTGCGGCTCGCTCCGCGAGGCGCTCACCAGCCTCGACAAGGACCGGACCTTCCTCAAGGAAGGCGGCGTGTTCACGGACGACCAGATCGACTCGTTCATCGAGCTGAAGATGACCGAGGTGCTGCGTTACGAGATGACCCCGCACCCGATCGAGTTCGTGCAGTACTACTCGCTGTGATGTGAGAGGGGGCCGGGCGTGACGCCCGGCCCTCGACTGTGAGAAGAGGTGGAAGCGTCCTTCGCCAACTTGAGCGCCAGCTATAGAACAAAACAAGAACATTCTCGACGCATAAGATTATGAGCCTAAGAATGACCCGCTCGCGAGTGGGGTGATTCATAGTCACGAAAGAGATCGTCGTCGCCCGGTCGCGGTGGCAGTTGGCAGCTCTCAGCGTTGAGGTGAAGCTGCTTCGGCTCTGCCTCATCCTTCGCGCCTACAATCCCGGCCAACCGCGGGTGCCGGCCGGCCAATCGGACGGCGGTCAATGGACGAGTGCCGACGGTTCAGTTCGGCCTGAGAACGACGACACAGCACGCATATATAATGTCAGCGACAAAGATAGATACAATATGATGTAGTTTTAGAAGAAGAAGAGGTAAAATTGGGGGGCATACAATTGAGGCACACGTCGGAAAGACCGACGAAGAGATGATGGAACGCGTACGGAAGAGCCAATGGGGAAACCTGTTGGCCCATGGCGGACTGCAACGCGACGGCTCGTTTGACTCCCGATAATCAGCTAACGACCTCGTTAATCGAACGTTGGAAATCAACGCGCAGCGCGTTGATGAAGTGGCATCTGGGGAGAAAGATCGCGCGTACTTTACCACTCGTTTCGAATATCGAACTGGCCGCGAGGCATACATTACCAAAGATGGCGTGATGTACATGAGAAATACGTATGGCGTAGCCATATACATAGTCCGCGATCGACGGTCGTCGCGAGTTTATCACGTACAATCAGCGTTTTCTTACAATGAAGGAGATTGATATGGCTACACATCCAGAGTTCGACGAATTGACCGAACGTTTCTTCAAGATGTCGATCTCATTTTTAGCACGGAATCGGAACTTTTGCAATTTGTCATAGAACCGTTTTCGCAAGAGCGCCGTTTATCTTTGCGTGACTATCTATCTCGTGTCACAAGCGACGATTTCGACGGCAAGGAATTATTAGATATGTGGAACGACTCGAAAGCGCATTGGTTGTTCCATTCTGCACCTTCACTAAGATTGTTGCTGAATAAGATCTGTGATCGACTATGATTTATAGATGGTCTGGAAATGATCGAAATATTTTCATTTACAACTTTCATACCTACACCACTCGATGCTGGTGAAAGAGATATTTCGAAACACGTCTTCTACCCTGGAATTATTATCCAATTGGCTTTACGTCCGTCGGTAAAATCGTCGGAATTTGACACATTCACACGTCAATTCCATCAAGATCTTATGGATGATTTTTCGACTTAAGACGCGATAATTCAATGGATTCTTTCCCCTTTCAAGGACGACACCGTACGAGGCCGCTTGAAGGCCTATCTTGACACCCTCACGCAGGACGATGTCTCGGACGAGGAACTGCGAAAGCTGTGGTGGTCGTCGGAGGCAGACATCGTGTTCTACGATGGCGCCGAACTCAGAGCCTTCCCCGAGAGAGTGCGAGACCGATTGTGACGCGAAAGCAGTCGTGAGCCGGCAGAGCAAGCTGCGGAACCGGGCGCGGCGGGAATCGGGACGGGATGCCCGCCAGACCGGAATTCATCCCCTTCGGTGAGCGGTTCAATCAGAGCATCGACGATCAGGACGCGTCGCTCGAGGAAGCCACCGCCGCGATTCTTGGCTGCTTCAAGGGCGGGGATGGCGCTGCTTGCACGATTTCAAAGGCGCGGTGCTGGAGAGCGACCTGACACCGAAGGAACGGATGAAACTCGGGGCCACCGCCTGCATCGACTTGCACCTCCGTGATCCGAAGGACCTTCGACGCTTCCTTATCCGGTTCATCTCGACCTGCGGACGAGCTTGTGACACGCGGACGTCTCGATCGCACAAAGCGGCAGATGCACGGATGCTCACCCTCGACCACCTCGTCGTCGTGGCCCCAGACCTCGCGGAGGGCGTGGCCCATGTCCGGGCCTGCCTCGGCCTCGACATGCCGGAGGGCGGGCGCCACCACGAAATGGGCACCCGCAACCACCTTCTCCGCCTCGGCGCATCCACGTTCCTCGAAGTGATCGCCGTCAATCCCGAGGCAGCGCCGCCACCCCGCGCCCGCTGGTTCGGCCTCGGCGATGCGGCGCGGGTGCGGGCGGATTGGGAGGCCGGGCGGCGGCTGCGCGGCTTCGTCGCCCGCACCGACGGTCTCGACTCCCTGCTTGCCGCCCATCCCGACCTGCTCGGCGCGGCGGCGACGCTGACCCGGGGCACGCTGTCGTGGCGCTTCGGCCTGCGCCCGGACGGGACCTGGCCGGCAGACGGCGCCGCGCCCTACGTGATGGACTGGGGCGACCGCCCGCACCCGGCCGGGACGATGCCGGATTTCGGGGCGCATCTCGATGATTTCTCGCTCACCCATCCGGAGCCGGAAGCGGTGGCGGCGCTCCATGCGGACCTCGGCCTCACCGACCCGCCGCGGATCGAGGCCGGCCCGGCCCCGCGCTGGACAGCCCGGATCGCGACGCCGTCCGGCCTGCGGACCCTGACCTGAGGACGGACCCTCCTCGCCGGCCTGATCGGGTGGGTGACCAGCGAGGAGGGCCTGGCCGGGACTCGCGAGCCTCGGCGGGCGCAACCTAGCAGCGACCGTTCGCGCTGCGGTGACGGGAAAGTCTCAGGCCCTGCTGGAATTGCCCCGCGGCCGGCAGCATCGTTCACGTATGCGCGAAGATGTCGGTCTCGGGCCAGCCGTCGAGGTCGAGCCGGGCGCGGGTGGGCAGGAAGGCGAAGCAGGCGGCGGCGAGATCGGTGCGGCCCTCCCGGGCCAGCATGGCGTCGAGCCGCTCCCGGGCGGCGTGGAGGTAGAGTACGTCGGAAGCCGCGTAATCCTGCTGCGCCTGCGTCAGGGTCTCGGCCCCCCAGTCGGAGGATTGCTGCTGCTTCGACAGGTCGACGCCCACGAGCTCGCGGACCACGTCCTTGAGCCCGTGACGGTCGGTGTAGGTGCGGGCGAGCTTCGAGGCGATCTTGGTGCAGTAGACCGGCCCCGGCATCACCCCGAACGCCTTGAACAGCACTGCCACGTCGAACCGGGCGAAGTGGAAGATCTTGAGGATATCGGGATCCGCGAGGACGCGCTTGAGCACGACCGGCTCCGGACCGTCCTGGGGGATCTGGACCACGTCGGCCGTGCCGTCGCCGGTGGAGATCTGCACCACGCAGAGCCGGTCCCGATGCGGGTTGAGCCCGAGCGTCTCGGTATCGATGGCCACAGCCCGGCCCGCATCGTAATCGACGGGCAGGTCGCCGCGGTGGAGGCGTACAATCGGGCTCGGCATCTTTTTCGGGACCTTCCAACGATTTGGCCGGTACCATCGGCGCCGAGTGGCGGCAAGCGAAGGACGGAGACGCGCATGATGACGGCAGCCGAGGTGATCGCGACCCTGGGGCTGAAGCCCCATCCGGAGGGCGGGCATTACCGCGAGACCTTCCGCGACCCGCGCACGGTGGACGGGCGCTCGGTCGGCACCGCGATCTACTTCCTGCTCGATATCGGCGAGGCCTCCGCCTGGCACCGGGTTGACGCCACCGAGATCTGGCACTGGCACGCGGGCGCGCCGCTGGTGATCACGACCAGCCCGAACGGCCACGACGCCACCGCCCAGCATCTCGGGCCGGATCTCGCGGCCGGGCAGCGCCCGCAATGCGTAGTCCCGGCGGGGCACTGGCAGACCGCCACCAGCCTGGGCGCCTGGACGCTGGTTGGCTGCACGGTCTCGCCGGGCTTCGATTTCGCGGGCTTCGAGATGGCCCCGCCGGATTGGCGGCCGACGCCGCGGGGCTAAACCGCCTTCGGCTCCGCCCGCGAGGCGCGCACCGCCGTCAGCGCGCCGGCCACGATGAGCAGGCAGGCCAGCGCCAGAGCCGGCACAGGCTTGGCATAGCCGGTCGCCACCAGGATCAGAGTCGACAGGACCGGGGCCGCGTAGGCGGTGACGCCGAGCAGGCGGACATCGCCGCGCTTGCAGCCGATATCCCAGAGATAGAAGGCGGCCCCCACCGGCCCGATCCCGAGGAGCAGCACCGCGCCCCATTGCGTGGCGTCCGCGGGCCAGAGCGTCGTCTCGAAGGCGAGGTGGCAGGCCAGGCTCAGGGCCGCCGTGACCAAGCAGAAGCCCGCGACGGCGTCGGTCGGCACCTCGCCGACCCGGGCGGACAGAACCGAGTAGGCGGCCCACACGAAGGCCGCCCCCAGGGCGGCGGCGTAGCCCGGAAACGCCCCCGCGGCGAAATCGAGATTGCCCCGGCCGGCGAACAGGGCGGCCACGCCGGCCAGCCCCAGAGCCGCGCCCGCGACATGGCCCGCGCGCAGCCCGCCCGCGCCCGGCAGCCGGGCGGAGAACAGGACGATCAGCAGCGGCCAGAGGTAATTGATCAAGCCCGCCTCGGCAGGCGGGGCGAGGCGCAGGGCGCTGAAATAGAGCGCGTGATACCCGAACAACCCGCCGACGCCGAGGAGCCAGACCGGCCAGGGCTGGAGTAGAGCCCAGGCCCGGGACGGCCGGGCGATCCAGGTGGCGCAGCCGCACAGGCCGCCGATCCAGAAGGTCATGGCGGCGAGCTGGAAAGGCGGCACCGTGCCGGAGGCCGCGGCGAACAGGGCGAGCAGCGACCACAGCAGGATCGCCCCGAACCCCGCCACGGTCGCGGCCGAGCGCGCCCTGTCGCGGGCCGAAGATGACGCTGTCTGGCTCATGAATCGCAGCTATCATGCACGGCTTGAGTCGGCGAGGCTGCTTCACGCCCCTGTCACGGTCGCGCTCTACGGGCGCTGCAACCGGGAGATCTGTCGATGCGCGCGATCCTTGCTGTCCTCGGGCTGCTGCTGACGGGAGGCTCGGCGCTCGCCGGCGAGGGCGTGCAGCTCGGACCGCGCCCGTTCTACCTCGTCGACCAGCTGAAGCCCGGGCCGCTGAAGGACCACATGGCCGCCTGCGGCATCGACCGGCCCTACACGCCGAGAACCTTCTCGATCTCGCACCGGGGCGCGCCGCTGATGTTCCCGGAGCATACAAAGGAGGGGCTGCTCGCCGCCTACCGGATGGGCGCCGGGATCATCGAGTGCGACGTCGCCTTCACGAAGGACCGCCAGCTGGTCTGCCGGCACAGCCAGTGTGACCTGCACACGACCACCGACATCCTGGCCCGGCCGAACTTCGCCGCGAAATGCACCAAGGGGTTCGAGCCGGCCGACCCGGCCACCGGCCGCAAGGCCTCGGCCAAGTGCTGCACCAGCGACCTGACCTTGGCCGAGTTCAAGTCGCTCAACGGCAAGATGGACGCGGCCGACCCGGACGCAACCACCGTCGCCGCCTACATGAACGCGACGCCGCACTGGCGCACCGACCTCTACGCCACAACCGGCACGCTGATGTCCCACAAGGAGTACATCACCCTGGTGAAGGGGATGGGCCGCAAGTTCACCCCCGAGCTGAAGGCGCCCCAGGTGCCGATGCCGTTCGAGGGCAGCTACACCCAGGATCAATACGCTCAGCAGCTGATCGACGAGTACAAGCAGGCCGGGATCCCGGCTTCCGACGTGTATCCGCAGAGCTTCCAGCTCCGGGATATCCTGTACTGGCTGGAGAAGGACCCTGAATTCGGCCGCCAGGCGATCTTCCTCGACGACCGCGACGAGACCACCAAGGGCTTCGATCCGGAGAAGCCGGAGACCTGGAAGCCCGGCATGGCGGAGCTCGCCGCCAAGGGGGTGAAGATCCTGGCGCCGCCCTTATGGATGTTGGTCCGTCCCGGTGCCGACGGTGCGATCGAGCCCTCCACCTATGCAAGGGAGGCGAAGAAGGCCGGGCTCGGCCTGATCGCCTGGTCGCTGGAGCGCTCGGGGCCGCTGAAAGAGGGCGGCGGATACTACTACCAGTCAATCAAACCGGTGGTGACTGGGGATGGCGACATCCTGCGGCTGCTGGACGTGCTGCACGGCCAAGTCGGTGTGCTCGGCGTGTTCTCGGACTGGCCGGCGACGACGACCTTCTACGCCAATTGCGTCGGTGCGCCCTAGCTCAGTCGGCCCAAAGGGCGACGAGCGAGAATAGGCCCGCCATCACGAAATTGACGAGCAGGAGGCTGGCGAGAATCAGGGCGAGGGTCATGGCGGTCTCTGGGACGTGGATGCGGCGGCGATGATGCGAAATGTGACTGGCCAGCCTTCGGAGTGGGCCGGTCGTCTCGGATTCCCTGCGCGTGGCCCGCGACGGGAAGAGGATCAGTGCGGCGACAGCAGCCGCACCACGTCGAACAGGTCGTCGATCTTCAGCGGCTCCCAACCGAGCCAGCGCCGGACCAGCGCGTAGCTGGCGGACAACAGGATCGCGCAGCCGAGGACGGCCAGGCAGAACAACCCGAAGTTGCCGGTCGCGAATCCGGTCGCTGCGCCGACCAGGGCGGTGGCGACGAAGATGAGCCGGCTCGGGTTCCGCGGACCGCGGGCGATGAGATCGGACATGGGGGTCGCTCCGGATCGGGATCAGCGGGCGCGGCAGTTCGGGCCGAACCAGGTCATGGTCCGGCGGTCCATGCCGCCATCCGAGGCGGCGCCGCAGACGGGGAAGCGCGTGTCGCCGCTGCGCTGCAGGCTCATCTGCTTGTAGAGATCCTGCTGTGCCTCCCGGCGGCGGGTCTGCTCGGCGAAGTGGGACTGCCAGTACAGGTCCCGGTTGGCCTGGGTCAGCGCGCGCTGCTGATGGAGATCCATCATGCACTGGGCGAAGGCGTCGGTTCCCGGCTCGAACCCAAACGCGTAGCACTGGTTGCCATCCATGGCGTGCCGCTCCTGCGGGGTGACGCAGGCAGCGAGGCCGAGCGCGCAGGCGGCGGCGAGGCCGAGCTTGGCGAGGGTCGAGACGCCACGCGCACGGATCTTCCGGTCGGCGGCAAGATCTTCACCGGACTGGCGCATGGTGAATGTGGTGTTCATCGTGTCGAGGCCTTCGTTCTTGCTGGCGTGAACAACCACGTCCGGCTGAAACGAGACCTATCCGGGACCGCTCAAATTGTTCGTGCTCCGGAGCACCTGTGCGATTTCGCGCGCCGGCTCCCGCAATGCACAGATCCACACGCATTTCGACAGGATCTACGGCGCAGGAACGGATTCGTCAGGATTGCGCAGCCTGCGAAGTCTTCCCTGCTGAAGGCCGGCCATCGGCAGGACGGCGTCCGGCGGTCCCAGGCCTCGCTCCGCTTCGACGCCTCAGGACGAGGGGGCGTTGGAGATAGGCCGTTCCGAAGCCCGGCGGCGCATGACATCCAAAAAGAAACGCCGCGCGGCCCGGCAGGGCAACGCGGCGTCTGTGATGAGCTTCGGCGCCCCGGCGGAACCGGGCGCGCCCTGTACACCCCAAAAAGCGGTTAGACGAAGTGCTGGCCGCCGTTCACGGTGAGCGTCGAGCCGTTGATGAAGCCCGCCTCATCGCTCGCCAGATACTCGACCGCGTGGGCGATCTCCTCGGCCTTGCCGAGGCGGCCGGTCGGGATCGTGGCGATGATCTTGTTGCGGATCTCCTCCGGCACCGCCATCACCATGTCGGTGGCGATGTAGCCCGGTGCGATCACGTTGACCGTGATGCCCTTGGAAGCGCTCTCCTGGGCCAGCGCCTTGGCGAAGCCGATCACGCCGGCCTTGGCGGCCGAGTAATTGGTCTGGCCGGCCTGGCCCTTCTGGCCGTTGATCGACGAAATGATGATGATCCGGCCGAAGCCGCGGTTGCGCATGCCCTCGATCAGCGGCCGGGTGCAGGTGAACATCGAGTCGAGGTTGGTCTTGATGACCGCCTGCCACTTGTCGAAGGTCATCTTGTGGAAGGCGCCGTCGCGGGTGATGCCGGCATTGTTGACCAGCACCTCGATCGGCCCGACTTCGGACTCGATCGCCTTGATGCCGGCCTCGCAGCTGGCCAGATCACCCACGTCGAACTTGAAGACCGGGATGCCGGTCTCGGCCTTGAAGGCCTGGGCCGCCTCGTCGTTGCCGCCGTAATTGGCCGCGACCTTGTAGCCCTTGGCCTGCAAGCCCTTCGAGATCGCGGCGCCGATACCGCGGGTGCCGCCCGTCACGAGTGCGACGCGTCCTTGAGCCATTGTTGTTTCCTCCTGTTCGCATCACGTGATGCCGCGTGCGGATGGCGTCCGCACGCGATTTTTTCTGAGTTAGGACTCAAGTCTATATTGGTGGGCAGCCGGACGTTACAAAAGGATCAGGGCCGCTCGACACACATCGCGACGCCCATGCCGCCGCCGATGCAGAGCGTGGCGAGGCCCTTCTTGGCGTCGCGGCGCTTCATCTCGTGCAGCAGGGTGACGAGCACTCGGGCGCCCGAGGCGCCGATCGGGTGGCCGATGGCGATGGCGCCTCCGTTGACGTTCACCTTCGAATCGTCCCAGCCCATATCCTTGTTCACCGCCAGCGCCTGCGCGGCGAAAGCCTCGTTGGCCTCGATCAGGTCGAGGTCGGAGGGCTTCCAGCCGGCCTTCTCGAGGGCCTTGCGCGAGGCCGGGATCGGGCCGGTGCCCATCACCTTCGGGTCGACGCCCGCGGTCGCCCAGGACTTGATCTTGGCGAGCGGCGTCAGCCCGCGCTTCTCGGCCTCGGAGGCCGACATCAGCACGAGGGCGGCGGCGCCGTCGTTCAGGCCGGACGCGTTGGCGGCCGTCACCGTGCCCTCCTTGGAGAAGGCCGGTTTGAGCTTGGCCATCGCCTCAACGGTGGCGCCGTCGCGAATGTACTCGTCGGTGTCGACGACGGTGTCGCCCTTCTTGCCGGGGATCGTCACCGGCACGATCTCGTCCTTGAACCGGCCCTCCTTGCGGGCGGCCTCGGCCTTGTTCTGCGAGCGGGTGGCGAACTGGTCCTGCTGCTCCCGGGTGAGCTGGAAGGCCTGGGCGACGTTCTCGGCGGTCTGGCCCATGTGGTAGCCGTTGAAGGCGTCCCAGAGCCCGTCCTTGATCATCGTGTCGACGAGCTTGATGTCGCCCATCTTCTGGCCGCCGCGCAGGTACTGGGCGTGGGGCGACAGCGACATCGACTCCTGGCCGCCGGCCACGATCACGGTGGCGTCGCCGTTGGCGATCTGCTGCATGCCGATGGCCACCGTGCGCAGGCCCGAGCCGCAGACCTGATTGAGGCCCCAAGCGGTGGCCTTCTCGGGGATGCCGGCCTTGATCGCGGCCTGGCGGGCGGGGTTCTGGCCGGCGCCGGCGGTGAGCACCTGGCCGAAGATCACCTCGTCCACGTCCTCGGGGGACACGTTGGCGCGCTCCAGGGCGGCCTTGATCGCGGTGGCGCCGAGCTCGTGGGCCGGCACCGCCCCGAAGGCGCCGCCGAACGAGCCGACCGCGGTGCGCGCGGCCCCGACGATGACGATCTCTTCGCTGCCTGCCATGTGAACGTTCTCCTCTTACGAGCCGGCGCGCCTTCCTCGATCCGGGCGCGCTCTGAAGCCTGTCCCGCGATGAAGGGCCTCGGATCGGCGAAGTCAAGGATCGCGCTCAAGCCTGAAAACGCCTCGATGACGCGGCTGAGAGACTGAAATGGTCTGTGCGCGGGCTCGCACCCGGCATTATTCTGCGTTGAAGAGGCGCAGTTTGCTGTTTTCTGCGCCCGTGGAAGGCTTTAAGGATCGTGTTGCGGGCGCGAAGACGATCCCCGCCGGGTCGCATCGCGCGAGCCTGAAACGCCCCTAGAGTCCCGAGTCCAGAAAGGCCGTTCCCGATGGCGGATACCGTCAAGGTCACCCAGACCGTCATCAAGAAATACGCCAACCGGCGCCTGTATCACACCGGCACCTCGACCTACGTGACGTTGGAAGACCTCGCCACGATGGTCCAGAACGGCGAGGATTTCGTCGTCTACGATGCGCGCGCGGGCGACGACATCACCCGCTCGGTGCTGACGCAGATCATCTTCGAGCAGGAGAACAAGGCCGGCGCCGAGAACCTGCTGCCGGTGGCGTTCCTGCGCCAGCTGATCCGCTTCTACGGCGACAGCATGCGCACCATGGTGCCGAGCTTCCTGGAATTCTCGATGGCGAACTTCGCCAAGGACCAGGACGGCCTGCGTGAGAAATTCGCCCACAGCTTCGGCCCGGCCGCGTTCCAGAACGCGATCGAGCAGTCGGTGCGGACCAACATGAACTTCTTCGGCGACGCCATGAAGATGTTCACCGGTTTCGCGCCGCCCGCCGGTGGGGCGCAGCCCCCGGCCCCGCAGGCGCCGCCGCAGGGCACGCCGGCCTATTCCGGAGGCGAGCTCGACGACCTCAAGCGGCAGATGCTGGAGATGCAGCAACGCCTCGAGGCGCTCGCCAAGAAGTGACATTGGCTGGCCAAAACCAGTCACGGGGGTGCGACTACGTGTTTCCGATTAGTTGACGAACCGTTAAGGCCAGCCCCACGTTTGCGATACGGGCACGGAAACGTGCGGAGGGTGTCGCCATGACGCGCATCGGGAGAATCGGCCGGACCGGTGCAGCCTGGAGCGGGCTGGCCCGCCCTGCAGCCGCCGCCAGCGGGTCGGTCGCGTCCACGGACGCGATCCCGCCGGTCCGGGCCCTGGTGGTTCTGGATGGGGGGCGGCCAGAGCCGCGCGCGGCGATCTTCCCGCCGGACCGATTCGGCACGGGCGGGGCGGCCGCAGGCTTCGTCACGCACCTGCTGACCGCCAGCGATCCGACCCTCAGGCCGTCGCGGCTGGAACGCACCCGGGCAGCTGCGGCGCGCTACGCGGAGGCCGCACGCCGGCTGGCGTAACGGTTCTTGATCACCTTGCCGTCATAGCGAAGCAACTCAACGGATCGCTACGTCCGCAGAGCATGCCGCCCAAGGTCGCTGCGCTCGCGATCATGCCAGCCCGGACGCGCGCGTCACACAGATCCCATCGCACCCCTCATCCTGAGGTGACCGCCTCAGCGGGCCTCAAGGGGCGAGGACTCTTTGTGTCGTCCGGAAGGATCCTTGAGGCGCCCGCTTCGCGCGCGCACCTCATGATAAGGCCGAGACTGGGTTGTCCCGGATCTGGAATCGATTCCGAAGCTTACGCCTCGGCCGACTTCACCTTCAGCACCTGACGGCCGCGATACATGCCGGTCTTCAGGTCGATATGGTGGGGACGGCGCAGCTCGCCCGAATCCTTGTCCTCGACATAGGTCGGCGCCTTGAGGGCGTCGGCCGAGCGGCGCATGCCGCGACGGGAGGGGGAAGTCTTTCGCTTCGGAACGGCCATGGCAGGGATCCTTCGTGATGCCGCGGGCAAAGCGGCGCGCGGGCGGCTCCTCGATCGAGGATCGCCTCGCACACCGCGGGATACGGATGAGGGCGCGCTTATAACGCCGGCGCTCGGCCGTGGCTAGAGGCGCCGCACCACAACCGTTAAGCCGGGGTTCAAGTCGCCGGGACGTAGATCCGGGCCACGGCACCGCGCAGCGGGCCGGCCCCTCGGGAGAACCGCCATGGCTTCCTCCAAAAAGACTTTTGCCGCCCTCGCCCTGCTTTCGAGCCTGATGGTGGCGCCCGCCTCGGCGCAGGCGCCCCAGACGTCGAGCCCCGCGGCCCCGACCGCTCCCACCAAGCCGGCCACCCCGAGCGCGCCCGTGGCCGGGTCCCCCAACGCCGCCAAGGGTGCCCTGCTCGACCTCAACAGCGCCAGCGCCGCCGAGCTCGACGCCCTGCCGGGTATCGGCGAGGCCCGCGCCGCCGCAATCATCAAGGGCCGGCCCTACCACGGCAAGGACGAGCTGGTCTCCAAGAAGATCATCCCGAAGAACGTCTATGACGGGATCAAGGACAAGGTCATCGCCAAGCAGAAGTAGTTTTTGACGCCCGCCAACGGGCTGCCCCGGCGAGCGGGGGCGTTGTTCCACGTTGGCCGATGCCAGACGCGACAGGCCCCCTCTCCCCTGCGGGAGAGGGCTGGGGTGAGGGACGACCGGCTCTCCCGGAGAGATCGCGTCCCCTCTCCGGCTCTCTGCGTCCCGTGCGACAGGGCAACCCGCGTCACGTCCTGCAAGCACCATCCGCTGACAACGATTAGCCCCTGCCCCGCCTACTCGGCGATCGCGCCCTGGGGCACGGAGAAGCCCGGGGGCGCCTTCTCGGCCGGCTTCGGGGCCGCGCGCTTGGCCGGGGCCTTCTTCTTGGCCTGGGGCTTCGGCGCAGCCTTGACCGCGGGGGGATTCTCGCAGGCGCGGAACGCCAGCTGCGCCAGGGTCGCCCCCTCCTCGGTGACGATGGCGATCGGGTCCGGCAGGGTCGGCAAGGCCGGTTGCCAATGGATCGGACCGCCCAGCATCGCCTCGATGGTGGCCGGGGCGGTGCCGCGCCGCAGCGTCGAGAAATCCGGCCCGTACGCGGTGGCGACCTTGCCGGCGATCACGACCTGCAGGACCTCGTTCACCTCCGGGGTCAGCGGCCGGAGCGGATTGGTGGTGCGCACCTGCCCGGACCGCGTCACCACCATGGCGAACCCCTTGCCGCCCTCGTAGCGCGCCGCGCCGGACCCGCAGGGCTGCTCCACCGGCGGGGCGGCAGCGGGAGTGGGCTCCGGCGCGGGCTCGGCTGGCGTGGGCCCAGTTTGGGCCGGAGGCTGCGCAGCCGGCGCCGACAGCGCCGCCGGGGCGGCCAGTAGGGCGAGCATCAGGCCCGCCGCGCCGGGACGCACGGCCCTCATCGGCCCGATTCCGGCGCTTCGGGAGGCGGCGGCGCGATCCGCGCGGTCCGCTCGGGGGTTGGGATCGGTTTCAGGTCGAACGACTCCACATCCAGCAGGCGCGGGTCGAGCACCTCGGCCTCGCGGTCGATCAGGCTCTGCGACGGGCCGACTGTGCCGATCAGGAGGTGCTCGTCCTCGGCGTCGAGCTCGGAGCCCATGCGCAGCGGCGCGCGCCGGCTGCGTGCCGACATGCCGACCACCGCGACCCCGGCCACGACACAGATCAGCACGGCCAGGATGATCAGCAGGCGCTCCATGAGGCGGGAAGCTCTAGCCGCCCGCGGCGGCGCCGTCACCCCGTCATGCGTGGAACATGCCTTGCCTATAACAGTAGAGGCGAGACGACCGGAGCCGGGACGGATCCATGCAGCATCAGCCGAGCCGCGAGCCAGAGGAACTGGAGAGCCATCTCCTCGGCCTGATCGAGAGCGCCCGGGAGCAGGCCCGGGAGGACCCGTTCCGCAATCCGGTCTTGGCCGTGACGCTGGCGATCACCCGCCGGTTCGACCGCAACGAGATCGCGGCGGGAGACCTCGACGGCCTGTTCGTGCGGCTGCGCGCCGCGGCGCTCGCGGCCCGGGCCGAGCGGCTGCGCGCCTATGTCGGGCTCGAAACCGGTCCGGCCGACCCGCAAGCCGCGATCCCCGCGCGGCTGGTCGGCGCCGCCCCCGGCGGGCCGGACGGTCTCGCCGCCTTTGCGGCCTTCATCCACCGCACCGCCTTCGCGGTGGTGTTCACCGCGCACCCGACCTTCGGCATGCCGAAAGCCGTGGCGGGCCTTCTCGCCCAGGCCGCGAGCCTGCCCGACGCCGTCGCCCGCGCCGACCTGATCGCCCGCGCCGCCACGCTCTCCACCCGGCCGGATGCGCCGATCACCCTGGATGCCGAGTTCGAGCAGGCCTGCGCAGCGGCCAATAACGGCCGCCTCGCCCTCGACGCCTTCAACGGCGCCCTGCTCGACGCCGCCCGTGCCCGCTGGCCGGACCGCTGGACGGAGCTGACGCCCCGCCCCTTCGCCATCGCCAGCTGGGTCGGCTGCGACACCGACGGGCGCACCGATATCGGCTGGTGGGACACCCTGCGCTACCGACTGATCTCCAAGCGGATGCAGTTCGACCGGGTGATGCGCGACCTGCCCGACAGCCCCGCCTGCCGGGAGGTCCGGGCGCTCGCCCAGGACGCGCTCGCCGCGGTCAACCGCCAGCTCGCGGTCGCCCCTCGGCTCGGCGACAAGCCGTCGCTTGAGTCGGTCCATCGCTTCGCCCTGGCGCTGATCATCGAGCGCGAGCGCGCCCAGACCGATGCCGGCGCCCTGGTGGCCGGGCTCACCGCCGCCCTGGAAGCCGCCGACGAGGCCGACAAGCGGGCGATCGCGATCCTGCGCTCCGGGGTCGCCACCCACGGCCTGTCGAACGCCCTGCCGCATTTCCGGCTCAACGCCAGCCAGATCCACAACGCCGTGCGCCGGGTGATCGACCTGGAGGGCGAGCCCACCGATTCGGCCCAGCGCCGCTCGCACCTCGCCACCGTCCACACGCTCTTGAACGACGTCCGCCCGGTGGCGGTGGATTTCGGCGCGCTCGCCGCCGAACGGGCCTCCGCCGCCCGGCTGATGATGACCATCGCCCAGATCCTCAAGCACGTGGACGGCACCCACCCGGTACGCTTCCTGATCGCCGAGACCGAGACCGGCTACACCCTGCTGGCCGCCCTCTGGCTGGCGCGCCATTACGGCATTGCGGACAAGCTCGAGATCACGCCCCTGTTCGAGACCGCGAGCGCCCTGGAACAGGGCATCCGGGTGCTGGACGATGCCCTGCGCAACCCGCATTGGCGCCAATACCTGAAGCGGATCGGCCGGCTCACCGTGCAGTTCGGCTACTCGGATTCCGGCCGCTATGTCGGTCAGCTCGCCGCAACCTTCTGGATCGAGCGGCTGCGCCTGCGCATCACCGAGATGCTGGTCCAGAACGGCCTGGCCGATGTCGAGCTTGCGATCTTCGACACGCACGGCGAATCGATCGGCCGGGGCGCCCACCCGACCTCGCTGCGCGACCGCCTCGCCTACCTGGCTCCCGAGGATGCCCGCGACCGCGCCCGCAAGGCCGGCCTGAAGGTGCGGCTCGAATCGAGCTTCCAGGGCACCGACGGCTACCTGCTCTACGGCACCGAGGCGCTGGCCCAGGCCAGCGTCGCCCGCATCGCCGAGCACGTCTACGCCCTCGACATCGCCGAGGACGACAGCTTTTCGGACTATGCGCTCAACGACAGCCAGCAGGGCGGCGACCCCAAGGACGACCCGATCTACTCGGAGCCGGATTTCGCCCTGGAATTCTTTACCGCCGCCCGCCAGGACATGGAGGCCCTGGTCGACGATGCCGGCTACGCCGCCCTGCTCGGCACCTTCGGCCCAAGCCTGATCGACCGCACCGGCTCCCGCCCGGTGGCGCGCCAGAGCGAGAATGGCGGGCCTGCGCGGATCACCCATCCCCGGCAGATGCGCGCGATCCCCAACAACGCGATCCTGCACCAGCTCGGCTTCCTGGCGAATTCCCTCCACGGGATTGGCCGGGCCGCCCAGCGCGGCCCCGACCTGTTCCGCGACATGCGCCGGGATTCGGTGCGCTTCTCCCGGGCCTTCCGGCTGGTCCAGCACGCGGCCGCGGTGGGCGATCTCGACGTGCTGCGCGCCTATATCGACACCCTGGACCCGGCGGTCTGGCTGGAGCGGGCCCGGCGCACCCAGAAGGATTTCCGCCGGGAAGAGCTGGTGGTGATCGCCGGCGCCCTGGAGCGCCTCGACCTCGCCGCCTCCTTACGCGGCCTGTTCGGCCGCCTGACCCGCGACTGGCTGGCGCTCACCACCGCGGCCCCCGACCTGCCCGGCATGTCGGCCCGACTGACCCTGCTGCACGCCCTGCGGCTGGCGCTGATCCACCGGATCTGGTTCCTGGCAGTGCACATCCCCGGCTTCCGCCCGCAGGCCGGCATCTCCCGGGAGCAGCTCTTGGAGCGCTTCCTGCGCCTCGACATCGACGGCTGCCTGAAACTCCTCGACGAGATTTTTCCTGTCACCCCGGACCCGACGCTTGGCCTCAATTTCGGCGAGCCCGCCGGCCCCCGGGATGTCGGCACCTACGAGGCCGAGCACGCCAACCTGTTCCAGCCGATCCGCCGCCTGTTCGACCAGGTGCGCGAGATCTCGGGGATGATCCAGCACGAGGTCGGGGCGTTCGGGTAGTGTCTGTGAGTGGACAACGGCCCACCGCCGGGCTCAACCGAGGCGTGTGACCGGGCGGTTCATCAATGCAGCGCGGGCGCTTGCAGGGTGGGGCCGAGAGTTCACGCCGCAGTTTCAGAGGGGGCTGCTTTGGGTGGATTCGAGACGGTCCGCTTCAGGGATGCAAACTGGCCGAAGCGGACACGCTGAAACCGTGATCGAGAAGCTAGACTTGTTGCATCCCGCCATCGACGCACAGTTCGGCTCCTGCGACGAAGCTCGCCTCGTCGCTCAGGAGGAACAGTGTGGCCGCAGCCACTTCCTCAGGACGCGCCATGCGGCCGAGCGGGATCGGTGAGATCAGGGCCGCCCGCCCCACCTCCGGCACGCTCGCCATCATGGCGGTGTCGGTCGGGCCGGGGGCCACCACGTTCACGCGGATGCCCTGTGGGGCCAGTTCCGCTGTCCATGTGCGCGCGTAGGAACGCAGGGCCGCTTTCGTGGCGGCGTAAGTTCCGTAGGGCGTCACCCCCATGACGGCTGCGATCGAGCCCACCAATACCACCGCCCCGCCCCGCTCCATCGCGCTCAGCGCCGCCTGCAACCCGAAGACAGCCCCACGGACGTTGACCGCAAAGTGCCGGTCGAAATGCTCGACCGTCCCGTCGCGCAGGGTCGCCGGTTCCGAGAGGCCCGCGTTGAGGACCAGCGCGTCAATCCGGCCATGCGTCTCCCGCACCGTCGCCACGACACGGTGCAAATCCTTCTGTGAGGCTGCGTCTGCGACGAGACCCCGCGCACCGCGCCCGATCCTCAAGGCGGCTGCCTCGACCTCGTCGGCACGCCGCCCGGTGAAGACGACCGACGCGCCCTCGATTGCCAGCCGCTCGGCGATCGCAAGGCCGATGCCCTTCGCGCCGCCAACCACGAGGGCAACCTTGTCCACCATACGAGCCATCGCGGCATCCCTTCATCTGCGACAGCGCATGAGATACAGATCGTATATCTGATATCAAGAACGCACTTAGGTTAGCCTAGATATGGCCGATGATACCGACCTTGATGCCCTGTCCGAGTGCGCACTCGCCAACATGGCTCGGGTCCGCCCGGTGCTGGACAAGATCGCCGATAAGTGGACGATCCTGATCCTCACGGTGCTCTGCCCGCGGCCGGCACGGTTCAACGTGATCAAGCGGCGGCTCGACGGCATCACGCACAAGGCGCTGGCGGACGCACTGAAGCGGCTGGAGCGCAACGGTCTGGTGACCCGGACCGTGCTGCCGACCGCACCCATTGGCGTCGAGTATGCAATCACCCCGCTTGGCCATTCACTACGCCAACCCTTCGAGGCGCTCTGCGCGTGGGCACTTGATCACGGCGCAGCGATTGCGGCGGCCAACCACGCGCATGACAGCATCAAAACGAGGTCATGAAAGGACGTCCGCTTACGGTTCGCCAGATCTTGAACCGCTATGTCTTATTCGGCCCTGGGAGTAGTCCTCGACACACCCGCCCGGCAGCGCCCTGCGCACTCCTCACACTGCCTCCACCCGCAGCACCGTCCCGGCGAGCCCGATCACCCGCACGCGCGCCCCGGCCGGCAGGTCCGGTCCTTCGATCCGCCACAGGGTGTCGTCGAAGCGGAGGCGGCCGGTGCCCTGGAGGATTGGCTCGGGGAGCACGGCCTCGCGGCCGATCAGGCCGCGGTCGGCACGGTTGAGGGTGGCGTCGTGGCGTCCGGCGCGGCGGTGCAGGCGGGTGGCGAGACCGACCAGGACGACGGCGAGGGCTGCAAACAACAGGGTCTGGCCCTGCCAGGGGATCGGGATCAGCGCGGTGACGAGGCCGGTCGCCACGGCCGCGAGGCCGAACCAGATCAGGAACATGCCCGGCACGACGATCTCGGCGCCGGCCAGAACCAGGCCGGCGATCACCCAGCTCCAGGCCGGCCCGAGGACCGCAAGGATCGCCAGCGGATCGGCCATGGGTCAGGCCCGCGGGGCGACATCGGGCGGCGAGCCCGTGCGCCGGGGCGGGGTCGCCTCGCCGAAGACCGCGCGGGTCAGCTCGCCGATGCCGCCCAAAGTGCCGGCGAGCGCCGCCGCCTCGATCGGCACCACCACGACCCGCTGGTTCGGCGCGGTGGCGAGCGCCCGGACCGCGTCGACGTATTTCTCCGCCACCAAAAAGTTCGCCGCCGCGATGTCGCCCGCGGCGATCGCCCGGCTGACCATCCCGGTCGCCGCCGCCTCGGCCTCGGCGGAGCGCTCGCGGGCCTCGGCGTCGCGGAACGCGGCCTCGCGACGGCCCTCCGCCTCAAGGATCGCCGACTGCTTGCGCCCCTCCGCCCGCAGGATCTCGGCAGCGCGCTGGCCCTCCGCCTCGAGGATCGAGGCGCGCTTCTCGCGCTCGGCCTTCATCTGCCGGGCCATGGCGCCGGCGAGGTCGGCCGGGGGCACAATGTCCTTGATCTCGATGCGGTTGATCTTCACGCCCCAGGGCGCGGCCGCCGCGTCCAGCACCCGCAGCAGACGCTCGTTGATCTCGTCCCGGTGGGCGAGGAGCTGGTCGAGATCCATCGAGCCGACCACGGTGCGGATGTTGGTCATGGTCAGGGTGGTCATGGCGAGGTCGAGGTTCGAGACCTCGTAGGAGGCCCGGGCCGCGTCGAGCACCTGGTAGAACACCACCGCGTCGATGGTGACGCCGGCATTGTCGCGCGTGAAGGCCTGCTGGCTTGGGACGTCGACCACCTGCTCCATCACGTTCACCCGCCGGCCGATGCGCTCGACGAACGGGATGATCAGGCCGAGGCCCGATTCGAGGGTGCGGGCGTAGCGGCCGAACCGCTCGACGGTGAAGACGTGGCCCTGCGGGATCATCTTCACCCCGGCCGCCAGCGTGATCACTGCCAGCGCCGCGGCGCCGATCGCGAACGTGCTCAGACCGACCGTGAGATCCATCGCCGCCCTCCCCCGCCGCGCGACGGGCGGCTCAGATGCCAGCGTACCAGCTGAATCCAAGGCCCGCGACCATGCTGCCGCGGCCGTGGCCGATGCCGTCGACGCGATCCACAGCCTCGATGCTGGTGAGATATTTCAAGGACTTGTAGCCGAGTTGCCGCTCAACCCGCAGGCGAATCGGCGCGCCGTGGGCGACCGGCAGGTCGGCGCCGTTCATGCCGTAAGCCAGGATCGTTTGCGGGTGCAGGGCGTCGAACAGGTCGTAGCTGTCCCACCAGCCGTCGACGGTTCGGATCACCACATAGCGCGCCTCCGGGCGCATCCCGGCGGCGGCGAGCACCTGGGAGAGCGGGACGCCTTTCCACTGGCCGATCGCCGACCAGCCCTGCTCGCAGGAATGGAGTGTGATCTGCGTGCGCGCCGGCATCGCCTTCAGCTCGGCCAGCGAGAACGACCCCGGCCGCGCGACGAGGCCGGTGACCGGCAGGCGCCAGTCGGAGAAGCCCTGTGCCTTCGAGCGGCGATAGGCTGGATCGTCCGGGTCAGTGGTGTTGATCGTCGGGAACACCGCCGAGATCGCCTCCGGGCTGAATTCCCGGGCGAGCGGCTGGCGCGCCAGCAGCAGGCGCTGCCCGGCGAAGGTCAGCCAGTCGCTCAACCCGTAGGGGTTGGGGCGCAGTTGCGGCGCGCCGGGCTCGCAGCCCCCGACGAGGCCGGCCGCGCCGAACCCGGCGGTCCCGAGGATCAGGCGGCGTCGGGTCAGCGCGCTCATGCGGTCTCCTCATCCTTGCCACCCGACCCCACGATCATGCCGCGCAGGAGCGCCACCGGCCGGTTGGCCAGCACCTGCCAGATGTGGATGGCGAGGAACGCGACCATCGCGAAAGCCGCCAGGAAGTGGATCGTCCGGGCCGATTGCCGGCCGCCGAACAGGGTGAACAGCTCCGGCCAGGCGGCGGTGACGCCGGGCGACATCGTCAGGCCGGTGAACAGCATCAGCGGCGCCAGCACCAGCAGGACGACGAGATAGGCGATCTTTTGAAGCGCGTTGTAGCGGCCGGTGGGCGGCGCCCCGCCGCGCAGGCGCAGATGCGCCCGGATCTCGCCGGCCAGCGCTCGCGGCCGGATCTCCGCCGGCTCCGGCAAAAGACGGCGGCGCAGGTGCCCGCGCAGCAGCGCGAGAGCTAGGTAGACGGCACCGTTCAGGACGAAAATCCAGGCGGCCAGGAAATGAAGGCTGCGCGCCCAGCCGGTCTGCTCGAGATCGACCGGCAGCGGCAAGGTGATCCAGGCCGGTGCGTCGTTGGCCCCGGTCTCGCCCCAGAACAGTTTCGGGAGGGCCAGCAGGATCGCGGTGCCGCTGATCATCAGCGCCAGGGTCGCGGCCGCGCCGGTCCAATGGGTCAGGCGCACCCAGGCCGGATGGCGCATCCGGCTGAATGGTCGACCTCTCGTCTCGATCATCATCGGTTCAGACCGCGGCCCGTATGGAGGTGGGAACGCGCTGCGTCCCTCGTCGCTCCCAGCCTCGATGACGCAACGCTTGATGAAGAAAAGATGGGCATGATACCCGCCACGCTCGCTGCGGACGAAAGTCCTCTCGCCCCGCTGCGGCCGGCAAAAATCCCCACACAACCGGATGCGGTGCGCGCGTGAAGATCGCTGTCCTGGCACATCTGAAGTACCCGATCGGCCAGCCCTATGCCGGCGGTCTGGAGATGCACACGCATCTCCTCACCGTCGCGCTGAAGCGGCACGGGCACGACGTGACCCTGTTCGCCAGTCGGGGCTCGGACCCGGCGCTCGATCCGGTGATGCTCTGCGACCCGACCGGCGACGCGCTGGCCGATCCCGAGCGCGAGGAGGCGATCGACAAGGCCGAGCACGACGCCTACCGGCGGATGATGGAGATGGTCGCGGCCGGCGGCTTCGACCTCGTGCACAACAATGCGCTGCACGCACTGCCGCTGCAGCAGAGCGCCCGGCTCGGCCTGCCCTGGGTGACGGTGCTGCACACGCCGCCCTTCGACGCCCTGGTCTCGGGCGTGGAGGTGGCCGATCCCGACATGGCCTTCCTAGCGGTCTCGCCGTCGCTCGCCCAGGAATGGGCGTCGCTCGTGCCCGGCGCACAGGTCGTCGATAACGGCGTCGACCTCTCGACCTTCGCGTATTCCGATACGCCCGACGATCCGCCCTTCGCGTTCTGGTCCGGCCGGATCGTGCCCGAGAAGGGGCTGCACCTCGCCATCGACGCCGCCCGCGCGGCGGGCTTGCCGTTGCACTTCGCCGGGCCGAAGCTCAATCCGGGCTACTGGGCGGCCGAGATCGCGCCGCGGCTCGGGCCCGACCTGATCCATCTCGGTCATCTCTCGCATCGGGAGTTGGCGGAGCATCTCGGCCGCGCCCGGGTGGCGATCGTCTCGCCCCGCTGGGAGGAGCCCTTCGGCCTGGTCGTCGCCGAGGCGCTGGCCTGCGGCACGCCGGTGGCGGCCTTCCGCCGGGGCGCCCTGCCCGACATCCTCGACGCGCAATGCGGCCGCCTGGCGCTGCCGGACGATTCGCAGGATCTGTCCGTGGCGATCCGCGAGGCGGCAGGCCTGTCGCGCCGCGCCTGCCGCGACCGGGCGGAAGCGCTCTACGACGCCGCCGCCATGACCGAGCGCTACCTGGAGACCTACGATGCTGTGATGGCACGCTGCGCCGAGCGGGCGCAGCCGACCCTGCGGGTGGCGGGGGGACGGGCGTAAGGGACATCAGCGGACGCGGCCCTTCGCTGGCAGGTCCTGGATGGTCGCACCCCGCTTTGCCGAGGCCGCGACGCGCCCCCCCTCCCGAGCGGGAGAGGGGACCCGCGCATCAGCTTGCGAGTATGTGTGCGCCAAAACCCGTAACGCTCGTTTCCGAGCGATAACGGGACAGACGCTGCGTCTCGTGTGCTCGCGACGATGAGGTTGAGAAGAACCGTTATGACGCTCGCAACCGTCGCCCCGCTCGCCCGGCCCTGCGTGGTCTGCATCCCCGCGCGGAACGAAGAGGAGCGGCTGCCGATCCTGCTTGCCTCGCTGGCCGGGCAGGAGGGATTCTCGGCCGAGGCGCCGCTGCGGGTTGTGATTCTCGCCAACAACTGCACCGACGGCACGGTCCCGGCCATCCGCGCCCTGGAGGAAGCGGGCGCGCTCGCGAGCCTGACACTGCGGGTGATCGAGGCGGCGCTTGAGGGCGCCGAGGCCCATGTCGGCACCGCCCGCCGTATGGCGCTCGATGCCGGCGCCGCCTGGCTCGAGGCCGAGGGTGCCCCGGACGGGATCCTGCTCACCACCGACGCCGATGCCCGCCTGCCGGCCGACTGGGTCGCGGCGAACCTGCGGGCGCTGCGGGCGGCCGACGTCGTCGGCGGCCGCCTGGTGATCGACGCGGACGGCGCCACCGATCCGCGCCTCGCCGAGTTGCACGCACGGATCGAGCGCTACTGGGCCGGCGTGCGCCGCCTGGAGGACATCCTCGACCCGCCGCCCCACGATCCGGCCCCGCGCCATGGCGACCATACCGGCGCGAGCCTCGCCGTGCCGGTGGCGCTCTACCGCGCCGTCGGCGGCCTGCCGCCCCTGCCCTGCGGCGAGGACAACGCCCTCGTCAGCCTGCTTCGCGACAGCGGCGCGCGCCTGCGCCACTGCCCGGACGTGCGCGTGATGGTCTCGGCCCGCCACCATGGCCGGGTCTCGGGCGGTATGGCCACCGAGATGGCGCGCCGGGCCCGGGTGCTCGACGGCGAGCCCTACTTGCTGCCCGAGGCGGCGCATTGGCAGGCGCTGATCCTGCGCCGGGCCGCCCTTCGCCGGGCGTTCCACCTCGCCGGTTCGGCCCGGGCCGAGGCCTGCGCGCGGCTCGGGCTCGGCCCCGACGCATGCGCCGCGCTCGAAACCTGCCCCAACGACATCGCCTTCGTCGAGCGGGCCGATCGGATCCTCGAATCGCGCAGTCCGCCGGCGCGGGAATGCCCCCTCGACCGGGCGCTCGCCGACCTCGACGCCCTCGCCCTGTCCCTGCGGGAGGCCGCGTGACCCGCGGGATCGGCTGGTACGTCCACCATCAGGGCGCGGGCCATCTGCAGCGCGCCCGCGCGGTCGCCGCCGCCCTGCCCCGGCCCTGTACCCTGATCGGCACCCTGGCGGCGTTCGACACGACCGGCCTCGACGCGCTCGACCTGCCCGACGATCGGCCGCTTGGCGGATCGGACTTCGACGGACGGGACGGCGAGGCCGGGCGGCCGGAGGCGCTGCACTACGCGCCCCTGAACCATCCGGGCGTACGAGCCCGGATGACGCGCATCGCCGAATGGGTCGAGCGGACCGACCCGGCGCTGATCGTGGTCGACGTCTCGGTGGAGATCGCGCTGCTGGCCCGGCTCCTGTCGGTCCCGACCCTGGTGGTGCGCCTCGCCGGCACCCGGACCGACCGGCCCCATCTCGAAGCCTTCCGCAGCGCCACGCGGCTGCTCGCCCCCTTCCCCGAGGCCCTCGACGGCGCCGGCGTTCCGGGCTGGGTGCGCGCCAAGACGCATTATGCCGGCTTCCTCGGCGCACCGGCGCAGATCGACACGGAGGTGTGCGACGCTATCGTCGTGGTGTTCGGCCGCGGCGGCGTGGGGGGTGATCTCGCCGGCCTCGCCGCCGCAGCCCGCGCCGTGCCCGACCGGCCCTGGCACGTGCTGGGCCCCGTCTCGGGCTCCGGCGAAGTCCCGAAAAACCTGCACCTGCACGGCTGGGTCGACGACGTCGAGGCCCGGATCGCCCAGGCGGCCCTGCTGGTCGGCGGCGGCGGCGACGGCCTCGTGGCGCTCGCGGCCGGACAGGGCAAACGCTTCCTGTGCCTGCCGGAAGAGCGGGCCTATGGCGAGCAGACCGAGAAGGCCGAAGCTCTAGAAAGGCTCGGCGCCGCAATCGTCCATCCGGGCTGGCCGGCCGCCGAATTGTGGCCCGGGCTGGTCGCCGCCGGCTTGGCCCTCGACCCGTCGGTGATCGCCGGCCTGCACCGGCCGAGCGCGATCCCGGATTGCGCGGCCACGATCGAGGCACTGGTCCGGCAGATCGGACGCGCGTGAGGCGCGGCCGTTTCCGAGATCATCGCTCCGCCGATCAACCCGCTCCGTCATTGCGATCTGGACATGAAAAAGGCGCCCGTCCTGCGGGACGAGCGCCGATCTGCTGGGGCCAGGGGCCGACTGACTTAGGAAATCAGATCCAGCTTGGCCGCCTTGAGCCCGTTGGCGCGGATCGTGTCCGGCAGGGCCGAGAAGTCGCGGTATCCGGCCTCGCGCGCCATGGCGTCGAGCGCCGTCTGCTCGTCATCGGCCGCACCGGTCCAGATTACGGCGCCGCTCTTCGTCTGCTTGATCTGAAAGATGCTCATGGACCGCTCCCCGGTGGTACGAAGACCATCGTTCTAATAACGGCGTCTTGCGCGGTCGGTTGCAGGACAATGGACGTATACCCCGACTCTTTTGACCGACCTGCGACCTGCGGCCCACGGTCCGGCGACGGACCCGCGCCGAAGCGCTATGCTGGCTCCGTCGCCTCGGCCCGCGCCATGAAAACGCCGATCTGCCCAGCGACGGAGAGACAAGACCAATACAGGGCCGCCAGCGAGGCTTCCGTTTTGCCGACTTTTTCCGGGCGCGCGTCCCGCCTCTGCCTCCTATGCGGGTTTGCGATCCTCGCCGCTTCTCCCGCGCGCGCCGTGGAGACGGCTGCGGTTCCCGATGCCGCCGCGATCGCGCCGGCCGTCACCGTGATCCCGGCCGAGCGTCGCGAGATCGTGGAACGGGCCGTGGTCACCGGCACGCTGGTCCCGCGGGACGAGATCCTGGTCGCCCCGGAGGTCGAGGGCCTGCGCATCACCGAATTGCTGGTCGAGGAGGGGGATCGGGTCACCAAGGGCCAGGTTCTCGCGCGCCTGTCGCAGGAGATGATCGTCACCCAGGAGGCCTCGAACGTCGCCGCGGTCGCCCGGGCCGAGGCGGCCATCGTCCAGGCCAAGAGCCAGATCGTCCAGGCCGAGGCGGCCAATGTCGAGGCCAAGCTCGCCCTGGAGCGGGCCCAGTCGCTCGCCAAGACCGGCAACGCCACCGCGGCCGTGCTGGAGCAGCGCGTCTCGGCGGCGCAGGGGGCCGAGGGCCGCCTGGCCGCGGCACGCGGCGGCCTGCAATCGGCCCAGGCCGACCTCGCCACCGCGCGGGCGGCCGGATCCGAGATCGCCCTGCGGCGCGCCCGCACCGATATCCGCGCCCCGGAGGCCGGCATCGTCAACCGCCGCACCGCCCGGGTCGGCGCCTCCGTCACGGCGGCGGGGGAGCCCCTGTTCCGGCTGATCGCCCGCGGCGAGATCGAGTTGGAGGGCGAGGTGCCCGAGACCTCGCTCGCGCGCATCACGGTCGGCGACCCGGCGAGCCTCGATCTCGACGACGGCCGCCAGCTGCGGGGCAAGGTGCGCCGGGTCTACCCGGAGGTCGACCGGGCGACCCGCCTCGGCAAGATCCGCATCCGCCTCGCCGACGATCCGGTCCTGCGCATCGGCGCCTTCGCCCGCGGCACCGTCGAGGTGGCGCGCCGGGAGGGGATCGCGGTCCCGGTCTCCAGCCTGCTCTACGCCGCGGACGGCCGGGCCAGCGTCCTGGTCGCCAAGGACGGGCGCGTCGAGGCGCGCACCGTCACCACGGGCCTGTCATCCGAGGGCTTCACGGAGATCCGCTCGGGCGTCGCGGCCGGCGAGACCGTCGTGGCCCGGGCCGGCAGCTTCCTGCGTGACGGCGACCGGGTGCGGGCCGTTCCCCGCCCGACCGCCGGCACACCCATGAGCGCCCCCGCGAGCCCGCCCATGGCCGACGCGGCCCCGCGGTAGGACAGAGTCATGCGCCTCAACGTCTCCGCCTGGGCGATCCGGAAGCCGCTGCCCTCGGTGGTGCTGTTCCTGGTCCTGATGATCCTCGGCCTGGTCAGCTTCCGGGCCCTGCCGATCACCCGCTTCCCGAACATCGACATCCCGATCGTATCGGTGACGATCACCCAGTCGGGCGCGGCGCCGGCCGAGTTGCAGACGCAGGTCACCAAGTGGGTCGAGGATTCGATCGCCGGGGTGAAGGGCGTCAAGCACATCCTCTCGACCATCACCGAGGGCATCTCGACCACGACGATCGAGTTCCGCCTGGAGGTGAACCAGGATCGGGCGACCAACGACGTCAAGGACGCCATCGCCAAGATCCGCCAGAACCTGCCGCGCACCATCGACGAGCCGATCGTCTCCCGGGTCGAGATCGCCGGCCTGCCGATCATGATCTACGGCGCCTCCGCGCCCGCCATGACGCCCGAGGACCTCTCGTGGTTCGTGGACGACGTGGTCGCCCGTGGCCTGCAGAGCGTGAAGGGCGTCGGCGGCGTCGAGCGCCTGGGCGGCGTCGCCCGGGAGATCCGGGTCACGCTCAAGCCCGACCGGCTGCTGGCGCTCGGCATCACCGCGGCGGACGTGAACCGGCAGCTGCGTCTGACCTCCGCCGACATGGCGGGCGGGCGCGGCGAGGTCGGCGGCCAGGAGCAGTCGATCCGCGCGCTCGCCGCCTCGGCGAGCCTCGAGACGCTCGCCAAGACCTCGATCGTGGTGCCGGGCAACCGCAAGGTCCGGCTCGACGAGCTGGCGACCCTGTCGGACACCGCCGAGGAGCCGCGCACCTTCGCGCGCTTCAACGGCGAGCCGGTGGTGGCCTTCGCGGTCTCCCGGGCGAGCGGCGCCAGCGACGCCGACGTCTCGGTCGGGGTCGCCAAGAAGATCGCGGCGCTGCACGCGGCCAACCCGGACGTGCGCTTCGACCTGATCGACACGAGCGTCGTCAACACGATCGGCAACTACCACTCGGCCATGATGGGCCTGATCGAGGGCGCCGCCCTGGCGGTCGTGGTGGTGCTGCTGTTCCTGCGCGACTGGCGCGCCACGCTGATCGCCGCCGTGGCGCTGCCGCTCTCGGTGCTGCCGACCTTCTGGGTGATGAGCGCGCTCGGCTTCTCGCTCAACGCCGTGAGCCTGCTGGCGATCACGCTGGTCACCGGCATCCTGGTGGACGACGCGATCGTGGAGATCGAGAACATCGTCCGGCACATGCGGATGGGGAAATCGCCCTACCGCGCCTCGCTGGAGGCCGCCGATGAGATCGGGCTCGCAGTCATCGCCATCACGGCGACGATCATCGCGATCTTCTCGCCGGTCTCGTTCATGGGCGGCATCGCCGGCCAGTATTTCAAGCAGTTCGGCCTGACCATCGCGGCCGCCGTGTTCATGTCGCTGCTGGTGGCGCGGCTGATCACGCCTTTGCTCGCCGCCTATTTCCTGCGCGACCACGGCCCCGATCACACCAAGGACGGGTTCGTGATGCGCGGCTACACCCGGCTGGTGGCCTGGTCGGTCCGGCACAAGTTCATCACGCTGATCCTCGGCATCGCGTGCTTCGCCGCCTCGATCGCCTCCACGGGCCTGCTGCCCGCGGGCTTCCTGCCGGCGGAGGACCAGGCGCGCACGCTGTTCGTGCTGGAGCTGCCCCCGGGGGCCCGGCTCCCGGATACGGTGAAGCTCAGCGACAAGATTGAGCACAAGATTCGGGCGCTGCCCGAGGTGAAGAGCGTCTTCGTCGATGGCGGGCGGCAATTGCCCGGCAAGAAGGAGGTTCGGCTCGCGACGTTGACCATCAACCTCACGCCGAAGAACGCCCGCACGCGCACCCAGAAGCAGGTCGACGCGGAGGTCGCCGCGATCCTGCGCGAGGAGCCGGACATCCGCTTCTGGGCCTTGCGCGAGAGCGGCCAGCGCGACATGGCCCTGATCATCGCCGGCCCCGACAAGGCCGTGGTGGCCGATGTCGCGGCCAAACTGCAGCGCGAGGCGGCCCAGATCCCGCACCTCGTCAACGTCATGTCGACGGCGCCCCTCGACCGGACCGAGATCCGCATCCGGCCCAAAGCCGGCGTGGCGGCCGATCTCGGCGTCTCCACCGACACGATCGCCGAGACCGTCCGGGTCGGAACGATCGGCGACATCGGCATGAACCTCGCCAAGTTCAACGCCACCGACCGGCAGGTGCCGATCCGGGTGCAGCTGCCCGAGAGCCTGCGGGGCCGCCTGTCCGAGCTCGAGACCCTGAAGGTCCCGGTGAAGGGCGGGGCTGCGGTTCCGCTGGCGACGGTGGCCGATATCAGCCTCGGCCAGGGCCCCACGGGAATCGACCGCTACGACCGCGCCGTGCGCGTCGCCATCGAGGGCGACATGCAGGGCACCGACGCGCTCGCCGAGCTGATCAGCCAGGTGATGAACCTGCCCACCGCCAAGAGCCTGCCGCCCGGGGTCACGATCAGCCAGACCGGCGATGCCGAGGTGATGGGCGAGGTGTTCGAGGGCTTCGCCCTGGCCATGGGCGCCGGCCTGATGATGGTGTTCGGCGTGCTGATCCTACTGTTCGGCAACTTCCTGCAGCCGCTGACCATCCTGTTCTCGCTGCCGCTCTCCATCGGCGGCGCGATCCTGGCGCTGCTGATCTGCCACATGCCGATCTCGATGCCGGTGGTGATCGGCATCCTGATGCTCATGGGCGTGGTGACCAAGAACGCGATCATGCTGGTCGACTTCGCGGTTGAGCAGATCCATGCCGGCGTCGACCGCACCACCGCCATCGTCGATGCCGGCCGCAAGCGGGCGCGGCCGATCGTGATGACCACCATCGCCATGGCCGCCGGCATGGTGCCCTCCGCCATGGCGTTCGGCATCGGCGGCGAGTTCCGCGCCCCGATGGCGGTGGCGGTGATCGGCGGCCTGATCGTCTCCACCGTGCTGTCGCTGGTCTTCGTGCCGGCGATCTTCGTGCTGATGGACGATCTCTCGCGCCTGCTCGGGCGGCTGTTCGGCCGGTTCGTCGGCGAGCGCGACGACCCGCTGGACGAGCCGGGCTACGGCGAGGCAGCGCATCCGGCCAACGATGGCCGCGCGCTGCCGCCGCGGATCGCGGCCGAATAGCATCGGGCGGGCGACGCGGCATTGCGCGCCGGGCCCGGATGGGTTGTGAGTCACGCCCGACGAATCAACGGGGAATCGGGAAACGATGTCGGGTGGTCACGGGGTGATCGAGGGTTCGAACAAGCGCGTGGCGCTGCTGATCTCGATCCTGGCTTTGTTCCTCGCCTTCAGCGAGACCCTGGGCAAGGCGGCCCAGACGGATTCCATCGGCTCCAACGTCGAGGCCGCCAACCAATGGGCCTATTTCCAGGCGCGCACGATCCGCTCGACGGTGCTGAAGACCGCCGACGAGGCGCTGGCCCTGGTGCCGCCCGGCCCGAACCAGGACGCGATCGCGGCCAAGCGCGCCGAATGGGCCAAGACCCTGGCGCGTTGGGAATCCGAGCCCGCCACCGGCGAGGGCCGCAAGGAGCTGACCGCCAAGGCCCGGGCCTCCGAGGAGCGGCGCGACCTGTCGCTGCTCCGCTACCACCATTACGAGCTGGCCTCGGCGGCCTTCCAGATCGGCATCGTGCTGGCCTCGGCCGAGGTGATCACCGGCATCGCCATCCTGGTCTTCGCCGGCGGGTTTCTCGGGCTGGCCGGCGCGGCGCTCCTCGGCTTCGGCTACCTGGCGCCGCACGCGCTGCCGTTCTTCCACTGAAGCACCGTCCCGTACGGGGGTGACCGGCCTCCGGGTTGATGCTCTGACACCGTGACGGACGCGCGTTCGGCCCGAGGCCCGCCCGCTGTCATGGCTTCACCGGGGGGATGCAGCGCGATGGTCGAACAGGACGACGAGCAGGGGCGCCTGACGCGGCTCGCCAGCGGGATCTTCCTGCACACCGAGCACGCGATCTACGCGGCTTTGGGCCTGCTCCTGGCGGTCACCGCGCTCACCGCGCTGATCGACGCCGCCGGGCTGACCTGGGAGGCCCTGCGGGCGCTCGGGGGCGCCGAAAAGATCCTGGAAGTGATCGACCGGCTTCTGTTCCTGCTGATGCTGATCGAGATCCTGCACACGGTGCGGGTCTCGATGCGGTCCGGCAAGCTGACCTGCGAGCCGTTCCTGATCGTCGGCCTCATCGCCTCGATCCGGCGGGTCCTCGTGATCACCCTGCAATCCTCGGAGATCACCCACGCCAAGGATTGGTCCTCGGAGAAGCAGGCCCTCTTCAACGCCTCGATGATCGAGCTCGGCGTGCTGGCCGGCCTGATCATCACGATGGTTCTGGCGATCTTCCTGCTCCACCGCGCCCGGGACGACGGCAAGCCGGCGGGCGACGAGACGACGAGCGGCGGGAGCTGACGGCGACGCGAGGACTCGACAGCGAATCGACTGCATACGCGCGACCCGCGTGATATCATTGATTCCATGAGCCTCGTCTCTCTCGACACGCTGGCAATCGCACGGAAGCTTCAGGCGGCCGGTTTTTCGGACGTCCAGGCTGAGGCCATGACCGGCGTGCTGCGCGACGCCCATGAAGCCGATCTGTCGACGCTGGTTACGAAGGTCGATCTCAAGACGGAACTCCGCCTCCTGAAATCTGCGCTCGGGACAGACACCGCGGTGGTTAGGTCCGACCTCAATGCGGAATCCGCCCTCTTAAGATCGGATCTCAAGTCTGAGATTTCCCTCGTACGTTCCGATCTCAGGACAGAGATTGCCGACACGAAGTACGAGATTTTGAAGTGGGTGCTTTCGGCGATCGGCTTCCAGACCATTGTGGTCGTCGGTGCCAACGTGGCGTTGACCAAAGGCCTCCACTGAGCCGGCCCTGACGCCCCCTCAGTTCAACCGCAGGATCGCGGCGTTAAGCAGCGTCGCGAAGGCGACCCATCCGGCGTAGGGCACGAGCAGCCAGGCCGCGAGCCGGTCGAAACGCCAGGACAGGCGGATCGTCCACAGCACCATGACCAGCAGCATCGCCACCACGATCAGCCCGGTGCCGATCGCGTGGGCCGTGAAGAACACCGGCGTCCAGGCGGCGTTGAGGGCGATCTGGACCAGGAAGGCAACGAGCGCCAGCCACCAGCCCTCGCGGCTCGGCCCGGTGCGCGGCATGGCACCGAGCAGCCGCCAGAGCGAGACGGCGATCATCGTGTAGAGGATGGTCCAGGCCACCGGGAAGACCCAGTTCGGCGGGTTGAAGGATGGCTTGGTCAGGCCCGCATACCAGCCCGGGATCTCGGCCTGGGTCGCGGCCGAGCCAATCGCCGCGGTGAGTGCCACGGGCACGATCGCGGCGGCCAGCCGCAGCCAGCGCGGCAGGGCCGGGCCCTCGGGGACGTGAAGCGCGGCAGGCATCGTCGTTCGTTCTCCGCTCACGCATCATCCCGAAAGGCAGGGGCCGGCTTTCGGCAAAGATGATGCAGGGTCAAGGCACAGGTTGCAGGCGCGCATGCGCCGTGGCACGCGCCTGCCTCCATCCGCCGGAATCGCCAGATGTCAGAGCCTAACGCGCCGCAACGGGATACGGATACCGGCACGCCGGCGGGCTTCTCCCGCCGCAGCCTCGCCGCCCAGGCCATGGGGCGGATCGAGCCCGAGACCCGCGCGGTGGTGATGCCGCTCCATGTCTCCACCACCTACATCCGCGATCCCGACAACGGCTATTCCTCGGGCTATTGCTACGCCCGGCCGGACAACGCCACGGTGCGCGAGGCCGAATCCGTCCTGGCGATGCTGGAGGAGGCGCAGGCCGGCGCCCTGCTGTTCGGCTCGGGCATGGCGGCGGCGACCGCCGTGTTCGGCGCCCTGGAGCCGGGTGACCACATCGTCGCCGGCACCGTCATGTACTGGGCGCTCAAGCGCTGGCTGCGCGAGGAGGCGCCCCGGCGCGGGCTGACCCTGACCTTCGTGGACACCGACGACACCGAGGCCCTGCGGGCCGCGATCGAGCCCGGCCGGACCAAGCTCGTCTGGATCGAGACCCCCGGCAACCCGCTCTGGACCGTGACCGACATCACGGCCGCCGCCGAGATCGCCCACGCCGCCGGGGCACGGCTGGCGGTGGACTCGACCGCGGCCTCGCCGGTCCATACCCGCCCGCTCGAGCTCGGCGCCGACATCGTGATGCATTCCGGCACCAAGATCCTGAACGGTCATTCCGACGTGGTCGCGGGCGTGCTCGCGGGCGCCAGGGCGGACGCGTTCTGGGAGCGGATCCGCGGCATCCGCGCCGGCAGCGGCGGGATCCTGGGTCCGTTCGAGGCCTATCTGCTGATGCGCTCGCTCAGGACCCTGCACCTGCGGGCGGCGGCACAAGCGGCCGGCGCCCTGCAGCTGGCCGAACGCCTGTGCGGGCATCCGCATGTGAGCCACGTCCTCTATCCGGGTCTGCCGGACGATCCCGGCCACGCGGTGGCGCGCCGGCAGATGCAGGACGGCTTCGGCTTCATGCTGTCGATCCGGGTGACGGGCGGCGAGGCCGGGGCGATCGCCACCGCGGCGCGGGTGCGGCTGTGGAAGCGCGCGACCTCGCTCGGCGGGGTCGAGAGCCTGATCGAGCACCGGGCCTCGGTCGAGGGTCCGGGCAGCCCCTGCCCGCCGGACCTGCTGCGGCTCTCCACCGGCATCGAGGAAACCGACGACCTCTACGACGATCTCGACCAGGCCCTGCGCGGCGCGCACGGCGATTGATCGGCGCCGGCGTGGTGCCGAAGGCCGTCCTGGCGCGTTGTGCCGGCAACACCGCCGGCGCACGCCGCCCCAGACTGCGAGTCTCACCACCATGAAGGCCCACCGGACCGCCCATTTCCGCGCGCACCTCGCCGGCACGCTCGCGCTCCTGGCCCTCGGGTCCGGATCCGCCCGGGCCGACACGGTGCCGGACCTCGACGTGGAGACGACCTGCAAGTCGGCCCAGGTCGCCAACACCGCGATCAGCGACAAGGCCAATTACGACGGCTGCCTCCGCTCCGAGCGAGAGGCCAAGCGTGAGGCCGAGAGCCACTGGGGCAACTACACGTCCGCCGCCAAGCGCCAATGCGAGAGCCAGTTCAAGGCGGGCGGCTACCCGTCCTATGTCGAGATGGTGACCTGCCTGGAACTGGCCTCCGGCACCGTGCCGACTCAGTCCGGCCAGGGCGGTACCGCTGTCGGCGGTCCGGGCTCGCCCAAGGCCGTCAAGGCGCAGCGGGAGGGCGGCGCCAACCTCACCAAGGAGCCGCCGGCCAGCCAGCGCACGAACCCGATGGAGGTTCTGGAGAACAAGTAGGCCGGAAACCCGCCCCCGGATTCGACCCCGGGGGCGCAAAAGCCGGCGTCAGCGTGCTATGCGCGGGCCTCCACGCCCAGAGCCCCGCCGGATCCGTGAACGCCCTCGCCATCATCGCCCCGATCTTCGGGATCGTCCTGATCGGCTGGGGCGCGGCGCTCACCGGGCTCCTGTCCGACAAGGTCAGCGACGGCCTCTCGGAATACGTCTTCGCGGTCGCGGTGCCGGCCCTGATCATCGCGACGCTGACCCGGCCGGGCATGACCGGCGAGGTCGCCTGGAGCTACTGGATCTCGTATTTCGGCGGCGCCGGCCTGTCCTGGTTCGTCGGCACCCTGATCGCCCGGCGGCGCGCCGGGATCGAGCGGCGCGGCGCGATCCTGCACGGCTTCGCGGCGAGCCAGTCGAACACCGTGTTCGTCGGCGTGCCGATGATCCTCCAGGCCTATGGCGAGGACGGCGCCTTCCCGCTGTTCATGCTGCTGGCCGTCCACCTGCCGCTGATGATGGGTTGCGCCACCTTCCTGATCGAGTCCGATTCCGGCCTGCCGGTCCTCGCCCGGATCCGCGGCCTCGCCCTGGTCCTGCTCAAGAACCCGATCTTCGTGGCGCTGATCATCGGCATGGCGATGAAAAGCCTCGGCGTCACCCCGAGCGGCATCCCCAAATCGCTGATCGACGCCTTCGCGGGCACCGCCTCGACCTGCGCGCTGGTGGCGCTGGGCGCCGGGCTCAAGCGCTACCGGGTGCTGTTCGATCTCAAGGGCGCCCTGGTGATCGCGGCCCTGAAGAACCTGCTGCACCCGCTGGCCGTGTGGCTGCTCGCCTTCCACGTCTTCAGGATGCCCATCGCCTATGCGGGCGTCGCAACTCTCTTTGCCGCCATGCCGGTGGGGATCAACGCTTACCTGCTGGCGGCCCGCTACCGGACCGAGACCGGGATGGTCGCGGCCTCCGTGCTGGTCTCGACCCTGCTGGCGCCGCTGACGACGCTCCTCTGGCTGACGATCCTCGGTCGGGCGTGACGCCGCGGCCGCGGCGTCACTGGGCGCGTTGGACGGCGGAGCGCTCCGGTCTAGGGTAGCGCCAAGCGCGGGGCCGAAGCCCCATACCCTGTAGGCGAGGAAACCCCATGAACGCTCCGATGCGCCCCCCGGGCAGCGCCTCTCCGTCGGCCCCGGCCTCGGCCCGTTTCGTCTGGGAAGACCCGTTCCTGCTGGAGGACCAGCTCACCGAGGACGAGCGGGCGATCCGCGACGTGGCCCAGAGCTTCGCGCAGGAGCAGCTCCTGCCCGGCATCGTCGAGGCCTATGCCGACGAGAAGACCGATCCCAGCCTGTTCCGCAAGATGGGTGAACTCGGGCTGCTCGGCGTGACCCTGCCGGAGGAATACGGCTGCGCCGGCGCCTCCTACGTCGCCTACGGGCTGGTGGCGCGGGCCGTCGAGGCAGTGGATTCCGGCTACCGCTCGATGATGAGCGTGCAATCCTCCCTCGTGATGTACCCGATCCACGCCTACGGCTCGGAGGAACAGCGCCAGAAATTCCTGCCGAAGCTTGCCTCGGGCGAGTGGATCGGCTGCTTCGGCCTGACAGAGCCGGATGCCGGCTCCGATCCCGCCGGCATGAAGACCAAGGCGGAGAAGATCGACGGCGGCTACCGGATCTCGGGCGCCAAGATGTGGATCTCGAACGCGCCCTTCGCCGACGTGTTCGTGGTCTGGGCGAAGTCGGACGCGCATGACGGCGCGATCCGCGGCTTCGTTCTGGAGAAGGGGATGAAGGGCCTCTCCGCCCCGACCCTGAAGGGCAAGCTATCTTTGCGCGCCTCCACCACCGGCGAGATCGTCATGGAGGGCGTCGAGGTCGGCGAGGATGCGCTGCTTCCCAACGTCTCCGGGCTCAAAGGTCCGTTCGGCTGCCTCAACCGGGCGCGCTACGGCATCTCCTGGGGGGCGATGGGCGCGGCGGAGGATTGCTGGCACCGGGCGCGCAACTACACGCTGGAACGCAAGCAGTTCGGCCGCCCTCTCGCTCAGACGCAGTTGGTCCAGAAGAAGCTCGCCGACATGCAGACCGAGATCGCCCTCGGCCTCCAGGCCTCGCTGCGGGTCGGCCGACTGATGGACGAGGGCAAGATGGCCCCCGAGATGATCTCGC
Source organism: Methylobacterium sp. ARG-1 (assembly GCF_001262595.1). Classification (NCBI taxonomy): domain Bacteria; kingdom Pseudomonadati; phylum Pseudomonadota; class Alphaproteobacteria; order Hyphomicrobiales; family Methylobacteriaceae; genus Methylobacterium; species Methylobacterium sp. ARG-1. The sequence goes on along the minus strand of NZ_LHCD01000016.1, from coordinate 61,690 downwards.
TGATCAAGCGCAACAATTGCGGCAAGGCCCTCGACATCGCCCGCACCGCCCGGGACATGCACGGCGGCAACGGCATCATGGGCGAGTACCACGTGATGCGCCACGCCCAGAACCTTGAGACGGTCAACACCTACGAGGGCACTCACGACGTCCACGCGCTGATTTTGGGCCGGGCGCAGACCGGGTTGCAGGCGTTCTTCTGAGACTTGGGGACGGAGCCCCTCCCCCGCCCCGGCACCTCTCAACTACACCCTCATCCTGAGTGCGGCGCAGCCGCCTCGAAGGAGGCCTCGAGGGATCGCGCGGCCGGCTGGAGGGCTCCTTCGAGGCCTCCGCTGCGCTCCGGCGCCTCAGGATGAGGCCGGGGTGATAGATCGGTGTCGGCAGGAACGCCGCTACGTCCCACCCTCTTCCCCGCCCAGCGACCATTCCAGCACCCGTGCCAGGTGGTCGTATGCCCCGTACTGGCTGGCATATTGCGGGTAGGGCCGGGCCGTGTAGGCAGCCTCGCCGGTAAGGAAGCGGGCGATCAGGCCCTTCAGGCGGGCGGCGTGTTCGGCCACGATCGCCTCGACGCTGCGCTCCTCGCCCCGGGGGGGCTTCACTGGGGCCGGGACGAATGGCTTCCGCCCGCCCGAAGCGTGGATGTAGAGCAGGTCCGGCGTGGTCTTCACCGCCGGCAGGCCGTCGAAGGCGCCGTGCATCAGCATCGCCGCCTCCAAGGTCAGCTGCGGCGAGAAGCCGGAAAAGATCATCTTCGCCGAGGGTGGCGTGCCGGTCTTGTAATCGACGATGCAGGCGCTGCCGTCCGGGCGCAGCTCGATCCGGTCGGCCCGGGCGCGGAGGGTGAAGCTCTCGCGGCCCATGGGGATCACCCAGCGCCCGGAGACCTCCGGGTGGATGCGCCTCAGGCCCGGCCGGCGCTCCGCCTCCCAGGCGAGATAGGCCGCGGCCATGCGCTCGTAGCGCGGCCACCACTCCGCGTAGAGCTCCGGATAGGTGTCGGCGATCTCGCCGAAGGCGTTGGTGGCGATGGCGAAGAGATGCTCCTCCGGCCGCCGCGGCAGGCCCTCCGGATGGAGCCGGGCGAACTCCGCGAAGATGTCGTGGACGAGCGAGCCGCGGGTGGCGACGCTCGGCACCGCGGCCAGCGGCTCCAGGGGATCGAGCCCGAGCACGTGGCGGGCGAAGATGCTGTAGGGGTCGCGGACCAGCGTCTCGATCTCGGTGACGCTGAGCGAGCGCGGGAACAGCGCCGGGTCCGGCTTCGGCGCCGGGCGCTTCAGCCGCTTCTCCAACGGGGCTGCGTCGAGGCGGGCGGCGAGGCCGGTGAAGCGCCGTCCGGCTTCCAGCACTGCCTCCCAGCGGGCATCACCGGACAGGGCGCGCAGGCGCTGGATCAGGCGGGACGGCACGGTCGGCGAGCCCTCGCGCTTGAGCGCCCGGGTGATCACCGCGTCGCGGCAGCCGAGCGCCTGCATAAAATCGTGCGCCATCTGGCCGATGCGCCGCTCGGGCGGGTTGAGGCCGACCCGCTCGCGCATCGGCCGGTTGAGGAAGGCGTCGGTCAGGGTCCGCACCGGCCAGACGCCCTCGTCGAGGCCGCCGAGCACCACCCGGTCCACCGACAGCAGCCGCGCCTCCAGCAGGCCGAGGATGCGCAGGCGCGGGTGCGGCGCCTCGCCGGAACAGCCGACCAGGCGCTCCCGGGCGAGCGAGGTGAAGAAGGTCGCGTAATCGTCGAACCGCCCCGGCATCAGGCCGGGCTCGGCCATCTCCAGATCGTCGAACAGGGCGTCGAGGCAGGACAGGGATCCGTCCTCGATCTCCTCCAGCGCGTCCTCCGGGCCTGCGATCAACCAGTCGCAGGCGGCGCGGTGGAGCGCAGCAACGGCGACGAGATCGCACGCGCCGGCCCCGTCTGGGCCGGGAAACGCGGCGAAAACCTGGTCCAATCGTTTGAGCAAGTCTTCCGCGAGGTCCCAGTCGATATCCTTCAGGCGGCGCTTGGCCCGGGGGCGGCGCTCCGGCGGCCCGACGCGCTCGGCCGCCAGGGCATTCCGCAGCCCGGAAAAGCCCGGGGCCGGGACAGGGCCGCGCAGCAGCCCGATCTCCAGGGCGGCCGCGCCGCGCACCACGTCGGACCGGGGCAGGCCGAGGCGGACCATCGGGTGCGAGAGCAGCGCGATCAGCCGGGCCGGGATCGCGTCGGCCTGGTTGCGGGCGAGGTCTGCGGCCAGCTCCGCGGTGAGCCGGGCAAGGCGTCCGGCGGGGCTCCCGGCGAGCGCCAGCCCGGCCGAGTCCTCGGCGACGATGCCCCAGCGCAGAAGTTCAACCGCGACCCGGCCGGCGAGCCCGCGATCCGGGGTCACCAGGGCCGCGGTGGCGCCGGGCACCTCAAGGGTCTCGCGCAGGGCGAGCGCCGCGACCAGGGCCTCCTCGCGCTCGTCGGCGGCCTCGGCCAGCGCCAGCCCATCGAGGCCCCGTTCGGCGATTGCGTCCCGCATCTCCGGGTCGAGATCGGCCCAGGCATCGGTGGTGTCGGCCGGACGCAGGGCCTGCGACAGCAGCATGGACCGCGCCGCCTGGCCGGCATCGGGATCGCCCACGGCCACGATTTCCGCCCGCGACAGGGCGAGGTTGTCCGGCCCGAGCAGCCGGTGCAGCACTGCCTGGGGATGCCCGTGGGCGATCACCCGCGAGAACCCCTCGCCGGTATCGATGCCGGACCAGCCGGCCTCGTCGAGGTCGAGATCGAGCCCGGGCAGGACTACGGCGCCCCGGGGCAGCTTCGCCACCGCCGCGATCAACCGGGCCGTGGCGGGCACGGAGCCGAGCGATCCAGCGACGATCACGGGATCCGTCGGCGCGGTCCGGGCGAGGCGCTGGCCCTCGGCGAGGACGAGGCCCCGGGCGCGGGCGACCGGGTCGGACAGGCCGCGCTCGGCCAGGAGCTTCGGCCAGTTCTCGGCGGCGATCTTCACGAAATCCAGGGTCAGGCCGAAATAGCGCGAGTATTCGGCCTCCACGGCGGCGCCGATCTCCGACCAGGGCAGGCCCTCGACGGTGAGCGCATCCATCAGCCGCTCGAGATCGCCCGCCAGCCCGACCGCGTCGGCGGGCGAGGACGGCACCAGGAACGGCACCTCGGCATCCAGCGGCAGCAGGGTCCGGTCCACGGTCTGCGCCCAGGCCTGGACCAGGCGGGCCAGGATCAGCCGCCGCTCCAGGGGCGGCATCGGCGTGCTGAGCGGATCGTTGTCCTCGAGCAGCGGCTCGGAGGCGAGGTCGAGCTCCGCCTCGTCGGCCTCGCCCAGGGGGATCATCCGGGGCAGCAGGGCGGCGTAGCCCGGCGCGCCCCGCTCCTGCGCAAGCCGGCCGAGCCGGTCGGCCAGGATCGCGCCGAGCGCCCGCGCGGCGCGGCGGGTCGGCAGGTAGATCGTGACCGCGGCGAGCGCCAGCGGATCCTCCGCCACCGGCCCGACCAGCCGGCCGGCCAGCAGTGCCTCGGCGAGCGCCGGCAGAAACGGGACGCCCCGGGTGATGGTGAAGACGGCCTGCCGCTCTGACATGGGGCGCCTTGTACGCGCGCGCGGCGGGCCGGGACAGGGGCGTGCGACGCTGGCGAGGGGCGACCTGCACCGTCATCGCGAGCGCCCCGAAAGCGGACAGGTCCAATTTCTGCTCAGGGTCATCTTCTACCGCCGAGCAGAACCGAGGTGTTTGCCCGCGTTCCGGCAGCTCTCACGGCAACCTGTACGACTGGATCGGGCCGCTTTTCGCCGGCCTGCCTTCAAGCCGCCGACCCAGAGAAGCGGGCGGCCGCCGGAGACACGACATCGGCAGCCTTGCGCCCGACCACGCAGGCTCCTCAGAAGCGTAGCTGCATCCTTGCGGTCCCGGCATGCGAGAGGAAGTGGTCGCCGACCTGGCCCTGATACTCGCCGGTCACCTCGATGCCGCCGCCGAGGCTGATCTGGAAACCAAGCCCCAGCTCACCGAGGCGGTCGGGGATGGTCGATTCCGTCGAGAACAGCCCGAGCGCGCCGGTACCCTGGAAGCTCGCCTTGCCGGTGAAGTGGTCGTCCGAGAGGAGCGTGACGCCGAGGGTGCCGAAGGGCCGGATCCAGCGCCCTTCGTCGAGGTCGATCCGCCCGCCGATCTCCAGCATCGGGCTGAACGCCATCAGCGTCTTGGCGACCGGGCGCATGTCGAGGTTGAAGCCCGGGGCGCCGGTCTCGGAATAGGCCGGGCTGTAGCTGTAGAGCAGGTCGAGATCGGCGTAGGGCTTGAGGTACCAGTCCCCGAACAGGACCTGATAGCTCGCCCGCAGCCTGCCGCCGGCGGTCAGGATCCCGGATTTGCTGCGCGCCGTGGCGGTGGTGCCGCCGAAATCGATCAGGCGTTTGTTGTCGGCCCAGGCATAACCGAGATTGGCCGAGGCTGCGAGGAGCCAGGGGCCGATCTGGTGCTTGAGCGCCGCCGAGACGTCGCCGGCATCGCTGGTCGTCCCGGTGATCCGGTCGGGGTCGCTCTGGAGCGCGCGGGTATAGGCACCGGTGAGGCCGAAGAACCAGTCCGGGGCGAACTCGGTCTGGAGACCGCTCTGGTAGCTGAGGGCGCTCTGGTGGTAGCCGACGTCGTCGGCCGTCGCAGACTGGGTCGTGTGGGCGCTGGTGATGCGGCCCCAGACGCACTCGCCCTCGCGCAGGAGCGTGCCGGTGCCGGTGAAGGCCGGGCAGCTCATGGCCCGTTGGAGGCCCTTGCGGGTGTCGAGGGTCCGGTCGGTCAGGTTGTCCTGGTTGGATTCCGGCTTCAGCTCGTCGAGGGCGGCGGCGTAGGCTTTCTGGCTGTCGACCGAGAGGAAGCGCCCGTAGAGGGTTCCGAGCTTGGTGGTGTTGCCGTCCCAGGCATCCTGCAGGCCCTGGGCGACGCTACGCTGGTCCGAGGTCAGCGTCACGCCCGTCGGCTCCGTGAACCGGGCCCTCGGGACCAGTGAGAGGCTGTCGCCCGATGCAACGATCGACCAGGAGATTGGGACCGCGCCGGAATGGATACTGCCGCCGGTCGCCATGGCACTGCTCTCCATGATCCGGCCGGCCCGGAGGAAGGTGTACTGGCCGGGCAGCAGCCCGTCGATCAAATGTGGCTCGACCACACCCTTCAGGGAGGCGGTGCCGGTCACGGTCAGGAGATCGGTGCGCAGGGCGCCCTCCGGCGCCAGGGGTGCGACGTCGACCAGCAGACGCCCGTACTCGCTCTGCGTGAAACTGCCGGTCACTGTCGCGCGGGCGACCCGGCCGACGCCGCCGATGTCGAGGATGGCGCTGTTGTGCAAGCGGCCGTTCGGCCCCAGGGCGATGACGCCGTCGGGGCCGGTGCGCAGGATCGCCGAGGTCGCACTCGCGTTCTGGAAACCGCCGTTGATGAAGGTGACGCTCCCCGCCTGACCGGCGGCCAGGTCCACGTCGCCGATCACGGTGCCGTAATTGTTGATCTCGCCGGCGGAGAATGCGCCGACGATGGCCCGGCCCGAAGCCGCGCTGACCACGGCGCGCCCGCCGATCACGATCGTATTGTAGCGCCCGCCATCGATGCGGATCGCCGCCCCGGTGCCGCTGCCACCTGTGACGAGGCCGTTCACCCGGAGGTTGATCCTGCCGCCCCGCTCCGGGTCCTGGTCGAGGCTTCCGTCGGTGCGTTGGACGCCGGATTGGGCGAAGATCGCGTTCGCGTCGAGGCCTGACGCAATGATCGAGCCGGACGCGTCGATAGTGATGTTGCCGCCCTTGCCGGTGGAGTTGGGACGGTTCTGGCCCGACGCCCCGGCAGCCGGGCCGGTCAGATCCAAGAGCAGGCCGCCGCCGCCGCCGAGGCTCTGGGCGAGGAGGCCGTGGGACTGGGCGCCCGTCGTGCGGATCGCGCTGCCGTCCTCCAGCGTCACCCGGATGAGCCCGCCATCGCCGTCGGAGCCGTCGCGCAGCGCGTAGGGAACCGCGTAGCCCATCACCTGATGCGCGCCGCCATAGCCGCCACCGCCGCCAATCGATTGCAGCAGCAAAGCCGGTGCCGCGTCACCGGTGGTGGAGACCTGGGCACCCGCGGCGAGGCTCACCGTGACCGGACCGCCATTCCCCGAGGCGCCGCCCGCGCCGCCGATGCCGAACGTGTATTTGTGGCCGCCCGGGCCGGCCGCGACCGAGGCGAGCCCGCCGCCGCCGCCGATGCTCTGAGCCAGGATGCCGACGGCGCCAAAGCCGCTCGTGGCGATCGTGCCGGATTGCACCACCGAGACGATGCCACCGTTGCCCGCCATGCGTCCGGAGCCGCCGAGCGTCAGGCTTCCGGATTTCTCCGACACCTTTGCTGGATCCTCCGGAGGGGCGATCCGCTCGATATCGAGCGCCGAGAGCAGGGCATCCGCCAGGGCCTGGGCGTCGCTCTTACCCCCGCTCTTCTTCGAAGCGCCGGTCTCGGCCTTGCCCTCGGAAGCGCCCTTGGCGGAGGCCGCCGTTCCGTTCTCCGCGGCGGGCGTATCGGTCTTCTCGTCGTCCGTGCCGGCGGATGGCACGGAGAAGCTGCCGCCGCCACCGCCGATGCTCTGGGCGACCACGGCATGGGCCTCGGCCCCGGTGGTGGTTACCGCGCCGCGGTTCTCGACCTGAACCCATCCGCCATTCGCCCCGGTTCCGCCGGAGCCTCCGACGGTGAGGTTGAAGGTCAGACCCTTGTTCGCGCTGCTGTTGGCGACGCTGCCGGCCACGCCATTACCGCCGCCGCCGCCGATGCTCTGCGCATAGAGACCGTAGGCGGCGTCCTCGAGGGTAGCGACGCCGCCGGTATTCAGGATCTTGACCGTACCACCAGTGTTGCCGCTGCCGCCCGTGCCGCCGAGCGTCGCCGTCAGATTGGTCTTGTTTGTCGCTTCCGCGAAGGAGAGCCCGCCCTGGCCGCCGCCGCCGCCGATGCTCTGAGCCAGGATGCCGTGTGAGCCGATGCCCTGCGTCCGGATGGTGCCGCCATTCTCGACCGAGACGGCACCGCCGTTCCCGCCCTCCGCGCCGTTCCCGCCGAGCGACAGGGTGAACGAGGCGTCGGGCAGCTTGTTGGCGCCCTTCTTCTGCGCCTCCAGATAGTTCGAGACGCCGGTGCTGTAGGACTTGAGCGCCTTGCCGAAATCGGAATTCTTGAGCTCGTCCGCCAGCTTCTTGTACGTGTCGCTGGTCTTGATGTCTTTCAGGAATTGATCGAGATCGTCCTTGTTTTTCTTGTCTTTTGCCCATTCTTCATAGGCGTTGACGCCAATCGTCTTCTTGATCTGCTTCCAGATCGCTCCCACGGTGTCCGGGTCGGAAACGTCACGCGCCGCGACGCTGCCGCCCATGCCGCCGCCGCCGCCGATGCTCTGCGCGGCGATCCCGTGTGAGCCGTCACCGCTGGTCGCGATCACGCCGCCGGCGGCGTTGGTGACGGTCACCTCCCCACCGCTGCCGCCGCTGCCGCCCTTGCCGCCGAGCGTCAGGTTGACGGCGAGCTTGCCCACGGCCGATCCGGAGACGGTGCCGCCATTGCCGCCGCCCCCGCCGATGCTCTGAGCCTCAATGCCGTGCGCGTTCGACCCGCCGGTCGTGATCGCGCCCCGATTCGTCACCGTCACCAAACCGCCGGCGTTGCCTTTCCCCGTCCCGCCGCCGATCGTCTCCGTCACCGAGAGCGTATCGGCGATCGGAAGCTTTCCGACGAGGCTGTTGAGGGTCTTGTCGAAGGAGAAGCCGGGGGCCGCGAGGCTTGAGGCGTTGCCGCCGTTGCCGCCGCCGCCGCCGACGCTCTGCGCAAGGATGCCGACCGCGTCCGCCCCCCCGGTGGTGACGCTGCCGGACTGCGTGACCGTGACCGCGCCGCCGATCCCGGCGACACCCGCGGTTCCGCCGATGCTCCGCGATATCGTGACGTTCTGCTTGAGGCTCAGGCTGTTGCTCGTCGCGGTGGCGCCGCCGCCGTTGCCGCCGCCACCGCCGATGCTCTGTGCCGCGATGCCGATGGCGCCGTCCCCGGAGGTGCGCACCACCCCGCTATTCTCGGCCGTCACCGTGCCGCCATTGCCGCCGCTGCCGCCCTTACCGCCCAGCGTCGAGGACGCCGAGACGGCCATCTGGCCCGGCGGCGCGACCGCCAGCGCGTAGGCCGCCGCGTCCCCGCCGATACCGCCGCCGCCGCCGACGCTGAGGGCCAGGAGGCCGATGGCGGAGTCGCCGTAGGTCGTGACCAGGCCAGAATTGATCACACCCGCCACGCCGCCGTTGCCGCCATCCCCGCCCGAACCGCCGATCGCGGTGGAGAAGGCGAAGCTCGGCAGCGCCTGACCGCTCGGTGTGACCAGGGGCGCCGTGATCGCCATCGCGCTGGCGAGACCGCCGACCCCGCCCCCGCCGCCGATGCTAAGGACGGACAGACCGTTCGCGCCGAAACCCGAGGTCGTCACGGTCGTGCTGCTATCGATCCGGGCCTCGCCGCCGCTGCCGCCCTTCCCGCCGGATCCGCCGATCGCCCAGGAGGCCGAAATCACCGCGCCGACCGCGATGCTCTTGACGTCGCCGCCCACCCCGCCGCCGCCGCCGATGCTCTGCACCAGCACGGCCGTCGATCCGTCCCCGGCCGTCTCGACCAGACCGCCGATGCCGGTGATGCGGGCGAGGCCGCCATCGCCGCCGCCGCCTCCGCTGCCGCCCAGGCCGACCGAGAAGAAGGCTCCAGCGGGGAAGGAACCGCCGCCGCTGCCGCCACTGCCGCCTATGCTCTGCGCCAGGACCCCGAAAGCCGTCGAGCCTTCGGTGAGGACCCGGCCGCCTTCGTTGATGATCGTGGCAGTCCCGCCCGTCCCCCCCGTGCCACCGTCACCGCCGCGGCCGAACCAGTGCGAGATGCCCCCGGCGCCGCCGCCAGTGGTCTTGGATGCCACCTCGAGGGCCGAGAGCGGCAGAGCCGAGAGGGCGCTGCCGCCGCCGATGCTCTGGGCAACCAGGCCGGTCGCGCCGGCGCCGGTGGTCGTCACCGTGCCGCTGTTGGTCAGGGTCACCGTCCCGCCCGGGGCGGCGTCGCCACCGCTGCCGCCGCCGAAGACGCCGCCGCCGCCCTGACCGCCGGGCCCGCCGACCGATTGCGCGACGAAGCCCAGCGCGTAGTCGCCCTCCGTGACGATCGTGCCTCGTTGGGTCACCGTCACGGTGCCGCCGTCACCGCCCCGGCCACCGGGCCGGCCGCCGGCATCGGGCTGAATCCCGCCGTTGCCGCCGATGCTCTGGACGAGGCCGCCGAGGGCATAGTCGCCGGAGGTCCGGATCGTCCCGAACGTGTCCAGGCGCGCGGTGCCGCCCGCGCCACCCTGCGTCACGAACGGGTTGCTGAACGCGGTCCCGGACCCGCGGATCGCGCCCGCGCCGCCGATGGACTCGACGATCACCGCCGTCGCTCCGACACCGTCGGTAATCACTTGGCCGGACCGCGTCACCGTGAGCGCGGCCGGGCCGCCGGCACCGCCCCGTCGGGACGCGGTCTGGTCCGCGTCGGTGCCCCCGGCACCGGCATTGCCGCCGATCGCGCTGACCCGAACCCCGAGGAAGGCCTGCCCCTCGGTCGAGACGCGGGACGACAGGGTCAGTCTGGCCGGCCCGGCATCGCCGCCGCCGCCGACATCCTTCTGGGCGTCGCCGCCGTTTCCGCCTCTGGAATATACCCAGAACCGGGGAATCGGCTTGAACTCAAGCTGGGAGACGCGGTTCCGCGTGACATAGCCGACCTGCTCGCCCTGCCCGGTCACGTCCTCCGCCAGCGTCGCGGTAACGGCACCGCCGCGTCCGCCCTTGGCACCTGGGACGGATGCCCAGGCGCGCGTGTCGCCCCGGCCGCCTTTTCCGCCCTGCGATCCGATTGCGATCGTTGCGCCCGCATCGCGTCCTGCGGCTGCGGGATCGACATCGATCAAACTCAAGTCGCCGCCGTTCTGGCCGGGCGTCGCGTCGACATTCGATAGGAAAGCGTTGGCTTGTCCGTTCCGGCCGTCCGCGCCGACCGTCACCTGCGGAACCGGTCGTTCGGCAGCGCGCGCCGGCATAGCCGCGATCAGAGCCAGAGCAGCAACGGACGAGACCAGGAGCTGGCGCGGGTTGCGGGCGTTCTGGCCGCAGGCTGGGACATACAGCTGACCGTAGAAGGGCGGCATCGAAACAAGTCTCTTTGCCCGCACGGCCGTGCAGGCGCACGCAGCCATCGGCGGGTGGGTCGGGGTGTTCGGCGGACCGGACCGCCATGCGTCGACGGCACTTCGACGCGGTGTCAATTTCTCATCGGCATGGTTAATGAAATCTTTATGACAAAGGTTGCGGCCCACAAACGTCAATCGCAAGCCTTGTCTCGATATTAATAAAATATTGATCTTCAAATTACCAGAAAATTTGATGTATTAATTTGGATAATCCGTATTCAATTCGATATGTTACGGAATACATAGGGAAGATCTCATTTCAAACTCTGCATCTTTGGCCGCAATCGTTCTGATTCCCTTGATCATTCGACTGCACCCGCCCTCTTTTCGTCCCCGGCGGCCTTCTGATGTGCGCGCATGGCGGTGCAGTCGAGGACCACCATTACCTGGCCGAACGCCGCGCTCCCTGCACGCGGCCGAGTAGACGTTCCCACAGCCCACCGTGGACCCGATGGAGATCTGCGCCGCACGCCGCCATGGCCCCGGTTCTTGTGGGATCGCGCGCCACTTGGCACCGTTCTGATGGCGCCACAGGATCGCCGAGCGCGTGCGCCGCAAGTCCTGTGGCAGCGTTTCGCCTTTGACCGCAAAGCCTCTCTCAACGGCTCCGGAACAGCTCGAAGCGCGTCGCTCGGCATCGTCCCCCCTCAGTCGAGGGCGAAAACGTATACTGGACCAGAGGGTTCAGGCGACGACAGGCCCTAACCCCGCGCCGCCGCCGCGGCGCCATAGCCGGCCCGGCGGCCGAAGACGACGCCGGAGGTCAGGCCCGAGCCGCCGGGATAGCCGTTGAAGAACACGCCGCCGACCATCTCGCCGCAGGCGTAGAGGCCGGGGATCTCGCTGCCGTCCTCGCGGCGGACGCCGCCGCCCTCTCCGACCTCGACGCCGCCATACGTGAAGGTGATGCCGCCGGTGACCGGGTAGGCCTTGAACGGCCCCGCCTCGATCGCCTGGGCCCAGTTCGACTTCGGCAGGGGAAGCCCCTGGGTGCCTCGGCCGTCCTTCACGGTGGGGTCGAACGGCACGGTGTCGTCCACGGCCGCGTTGAAATCCGCGATGGTGCGCCTGGCCGCCGCGCGGTCGATGCCGTTGAGGTTGTCTAGGAGCCCGTCGAGCGTGTCCGCCTCGACGAAATGGGCGTCGTGGAACCGGTACTCGCTGTAGAGCAGATGATCGACCTTGGCATCGAAGATCTGCCAGGCGACGTGGCCGGGCTGCTCCATGATCGAGCGGCCGAACTGGGCGTAGGTGTAGTTGCGGAAGTTCTTGCCCTCGTCGACGAACCGCTGCCCGTCGGCATTCAGCATGAGTCCCAGGAAATAGCAGATCTTGCGGTAGTGCTTGCGCTCGCCGTGGGGCAGGAAGAGATTGCCGTAATCGGGGGTGTGCAGGTCCATCGGCGTGGCGTGGCAGCCGCCGTAGAAGCCGTGCGGCTTGGCACCGAGGGCCAGCGCCATCTCCAGCCCGTCGCCGCGGTTGTGCGGCGTACCGCGGACCCGGGCCTTGTCCCAGCCCGCGCCGATGAAGCGGGTGCGCAGTTCGGGGTTCGACTCGAAGCCGCCGCAGGCCAGGATCACAGCCTTGGCCCGAAACGCGCCTTGGGGCGTCTCCACGCCGACGACGCGGCCCGCCTCGACGATCAGCCCGGTGGCGGGGCAGCCGTAGCGGATCTCGCCCCCCGCCTTGGTGAAGGCCTCCAGCTCGGCCCGGGCGAGGCCGAACCCCTCGTCGTGGGTGGCGAGCGTCAGGCCGCCCCAGAACACGAAGCGCCCGTCCTTCTCGAAGGATTGCCGAGAATAGATCGGCTCGAACTTCACGCCCTGGGTCGATAGCCAGCGCAGGGCCGCGCCGCTCTCGTCGATCAGGATGCGCTGCTCACGCGAGAGCGGCCGTCCATCGTTGAAGCCGAGCAGGTCGGCCTCAAAGGTCTCGGCCGTGTAGGCGCCGAAATCGGTGCGCGGCAGGCGTGGATCCTCCGGGTTGGCCAGCAGCGGGATCAGGTCGTCGTTGCCGTGATAGACGAACCGCATGGCGCCGGCCGTGTAAGCAGTGTTGCCGCCGGCCAGATCCGGCTCCGCCTTCTCGATCATCAGCACCGAGGCGCCGCGCTCCAGGGCGGCGAGGCCCGCGCTCATGGCGGCGTTGCCGGACCCGACCACCACGACATCCCAGGATTCCGCGTGCCGCTCCTGCATCCCCGCCCCCACTCCGTCATCTCGATTTCGAAAATTGTATACGCTCGCATGCAATATCCGGCAAGCGTTCCGGACGTTCCGGTTTCGCGCTAAGGCCCCGATCGAGGAGAGCCGGACATGAAGGCGAGCGAGTCGGAGCGCTCCAACGGCGCCGCGGCCTATGAGCGGCTGCTACGCGCGATCGAGGAGGGCGAAATCGCGCCCGGGAGCCGCCTGCGCGAGGCGGATCTGGCCGAGCGGTTCGCGATCAGCCGCACGCCGGTGCGGGAGGCCCTGGGCCGCCTGGAGGCGCAGGGCCTCGTCGCGCACGAGCCGCACCGGGGCGCCAGCGTGGCGCAGCTCGATTACGGGCAGGTAAGTGAGCTCTACGACATGCGCGAGGTGCTCGAGGGGACGGCGGCCCGGCTCGCCGCGATCCATGCCAGTGCGGTGGAGACCGAGATCCTGGAGGAGATGATCGCCCGTGACCGGACGCTGACCGGCGATGCGGCAGCGCTCGCGCGCAACAACCGGCTGTTCCACCGGCAGATCCACGCGGCGGCGCGCAATCGCTTCCTGCAGGGCACCCTGGAGACGATGCGCCTGTCGCTGGTGCTGCTGCCCGGCACCACGACGCTGGCCGCCCCGGAGCGCGCCGGAGAGTCCCTCGACGAGCACGCTGCCATCATCGCGGCGATCCGCGCCCGTGACGGTGACCGGGCCGAGGCGGCGGCGCGTGCACATATCCGTGCCGCCTTCAAGGCGCGGATCCGGATCTGGCAGGGGGTGTAGCCCCCGCCCTCAGGCGTGGGCCGGGACCCGGGCCTCCCGCGGGCCGCCCCGGAACAGGGCGAGCGTGGCGACGATCCCGCAGGCGGCGGCCGCCATGAGCCAGTAGCTCGGGGCGGCGCGGTCGCCGGTCTGGTCGATGAGGTAGGTCGAGACCATCGGGGTGGCGGTGCCGAACAGGGCCGTGGCGAGGCTGTACGCCAGGGAGAAGCCACTGGCCCGGACATGGGCCGGGACGACCTCGGACAGCGCGACGATCATCGCGCCGTTGTACACCCCGAAGAAGAACGACAGCCACAGCTCGACCCCAAGCATCTTGCCGAAGGTCGGATCGGCCACGAGCCAGTGCAGGGCCGGGTAGGTGGTCAGCAGCGACAAAACCGAGATCGTCAGCAGCACCGGCTTGCGCCCGACCGCGTCCGAGATCGCACCACCCACGGGCAGCCAGATGAAGTTGGTGACCGCCACGCACAGGGTGACGATCAGGCTGTCGGTCTCGGTGAGCTTGAGGACATTCTTGCCGAAGGTCGGGGTGTAGACAGTGATCATGTAGAAGGTCACCGTGGTCATGGTCGACAGCATCATGCCGAGCAGCACGATCCGCCAATTGGCGGCCACGGTGGTGAGGATCTCGCGCGTGCTCGGATGATGGGTCCGCCGGGCGAAGTCCTGCGTCTCCTGCAGGGAGCGCCGGATGAAGAAGATGAACGGCACGATCAGGCAGCCGATGAAGAACGGGATCCGCCAGCCGAAATCGCCGATCTGCTGCTTCGTCAGGTAGGCGTTGAGCCCGTAGCCGATCACGGCGGCGAACATGATCGCCACCTGCTGGCTGGCCGACTGGAACGCCGTGTAGAAACCCTTCCGCCCGGGCGTGGCGATCTCGAACAGGTAGATCGAGACGCCGCCGATCTCGACGCCGGCGGAGAAGCCCTGCAGCAGGCGCCCGGCCAGCACGATCAGCGGGGCGGCGATGCCAATCGTCCCGTAGCTCGGGCAGAAGGCGATCAGCACCGTGCCGCTCGCCATGATCGCCAGGGTGACGATCAGCCCCTTCCGGCGCCCGATCCGGTCGATATAGGCGCCGAGCACGATCGCCCCGAGGGGCCGCATCAGCGCGCCGAGCCAGAAGGTGCCGAAAGTCAGGAGCAGCTCGGTGGTCTCGTTGCCCGAGGGGAAGAACGCCCGCGCGATGGAGCTGGCGTAGAAGCCGAACAGGAAGAAGTCGAACATCTCCAAGAAGTTGCCGCTCGTCGAGCGGAGGATCGCACCGATCCTGGATTGCAGGTTCGCCTCGACGGCACCCGGATCACCGGCCATGACGCAACGCTCCGGATTTCAAGCTCATACGCCGATCCATTTCATCGCGATGATGGTCCCGGTCACCGTGAGCGCGCCGCCGATCCGGGTGGCGATCTGAGCGAACGGCATCAGCGCCATGCGGTTGGCGGCGGTGAGGATCGCCACGTCACCGGTGCCGCCCTGGCCGCTGTGGCAGGCGTTCACGATGGCGGTCTCGATCGGGTACATCCCGAGCGCGCGGCCGACGAAGAAGCCTGTGACCATCAGCGTCGACACGGTCGACACGATGGTAATCAGGTTCACCAGGGTGAAGGCCGCCATCAGCTCGTTCCAGGGGGTGAGCGCCACCCCGATGGCGAAGAGCAGCGGGTAGGTCATCGAGACCTGGACGAACTTGTAGACCACGAAGCCGCCGGCCTGGAGATGGGGCGACACGGCGCTGCCGAGCTTGGCGAACACCGCCAGGAACAGCATCGCCACCGGCGCTGGCAGGCCGACGAGGTGATGGGCGATGACCCCGAGCAGGTAGAGGGTGATGGCCGTCAGCCCGGCCGCGCCGATCGTGGCGGCGTCGATCTGGCCCCTTGCCGCTTCGGAGCGGGCCTGCGCGTCGCTCGCTTCCATGCCCTCGTGGCCGGGCTGAAGCCGGCCCTCGCCGGTAAGGTCCGGATAGCGCTTGCCGACATAGTTGAGGGTGCCGGAGAAGATGATCGCGGTGAGCGAGCCGAGCATCACCGGCGGCAGCACCTGGGCGAAGACCACGCCTTGCTGCTGGCCGAGGATTGCGGCGTAGCCAATCGAGAGCGGGATCGCACCCTCGCCGACGCCGCCGGCCATGATCGGCACGACGATGAAGAAGAAGGTCTTGTAGGACCCGAGTCCCAGGGCCGTGCCGACCAGGGTGCCGACGATGGCGGCGACCACAGAGCCGGCGGCCAGCGGGGCGAAGATCTTGAGGAAGCCCTTGACCAGGACGTCGCGATCCATGCCGAGGATCGAGCCGACGATGATCGTGGCGATGTAGATGTAGAGGAAGTTGGTGAACTTCGTGAAATCGAAGATCGCCTTCTCCATCTGAGGCGGGATCAGCTTGTAATAGACCAAGGCCGAGGGGATGAAGGTCGCGAAGATCGCGCCCGCGCCGATGTTGCGCAGGACCGGGAGCCGCTTGCCGATCTCGGCGCAGGTGAAGCCGCCCATGACCAGGACCGCGATCATGGTCGGACCGTCCGGCTTGACCTCACCCTCCTGGACCAGGACCACCAGCAGGATCGCCAGGATGACGTAGAGCGGCAGCGGGATGATGCCGATCTTCATGTCGACCAGGCGCCACCAGCTCTCGGGCCAGAACCGGCCTGCGCGGTGCGCGGCGCTCACAGTCTCAGCCGGCGCCGGCACGGGGCTGGTCGAGGCGGAACTGGTCATCGGCTTCCTCCGGACTTCCGACCACGAATGGGCCCTTCCGGCCTTCGCCGCGCGGCTCCGGTCGCCCCGACGGTCGCGACCTGGGCCGCGCGGTTGGCGGAGAAAAAGTCGAATCCGGCGTATCAGCGCCCGCACAGGGCGGCAACGCGATCAACGGGACAAAGCGCGCCACCTGTATTGGGGACAGGGATTAAACCGGCGCCTCCTTTCGTAGCCCGGACATACGCTCGAGAGCGACGCCGGGCTGGAGGCCCCGCGCCGGCCCGTCGGATCAGAAGTCGCGCTGCACGCGGAAGCGGACGTGGGTCATCGAATCCTGCGTCGCGGTGCGCGGGACGAAGGTGCCCGCGTTGATGCCGGCCACATTCGCGTAGGCGGTCGGGCTCTTGTCGGCATCAATTACCCGGCCGCTCCGCACGCCGATCTGGGTGTAGAAGGCCTCGACGCCGATATCGAGGTCGGTCACCGGCGACCAGATCAAGCTGCCGCCGAGCACGAACTGGTAGGTGTCGCGCAGGGCCTGGCTCAGCTGGTAGAACCGGGTGCCCGGGACGCCGACGGCGTTGCTGCCGAACACGGCGGTGCTGCTCGGGCTCACGAGGCTGTAGAGCGCGCCCTGGGCCAGGCGGGCACCGGCCGAGAAATCCTGCTCGCCGTAGGAGCCGAACAGCGCCGAGCGCCATTCCGGCGACCAGTAATGCAAGTACGACGCGACCGCCGAGAAGCTGGCCGAAGTCTGGAGCTGGCCGGTGAACGGGTTGATCGACGCGTCCGCGAAGTACTGCTCGAACTTCTGAGTATCGAAGCCGGTGTTGGATTGCCGGTAGCAGCCGGCGATCATGCAATAGCCGGCGTAGCTCTGCGCGCCGTTGGCGTAGGCCCCCTGCAGGTAGAGGGTATCCCCCGGGGCAATCGACGGCAGGTTGAACTTAACGCCCCCCTGCACGGCCCAGCCCTGGACCGCGTCGGTGTGTGGGATCCCGGTTAGCACGCCGCCGGTCCCCGCGGCCGGCGCGGTGCTCAGGTTGCCGACATTGATCTCGTGCGTGGCGGCCGAGAGCTGGGCCGAGCCCCAGTCCTGGTCGACCCGCAGGACCCCGACAAAATCGGGCAGCCGCGAGCGCTGGATGGTGTCGACGTTGCCGTAGCGGGACGGCACGCCGTTGGCGTAGCCGACGAAGACGGGCGTGACCGCGGCGGTGTTGGTGAACGGCGCGAAGACCGGCGAGCGCGTGAAGACCGGATCCTCGATCGACACGGTCGCCGACAGGCCGTTCCCGAAGGTGCCCGTGTAGGCGAGCAGGTTGGTCGACGCGTTGTCCGAACCGGACGTGGCGCCGTAGAACTCGAAGTCGTGCGCGTAGAAATCGTAGAACGACGAGGCACGCCCGGCGGTGAGCCCGGCGAACTGGATGAACGCCTTGTCGACGTTCACGTATTGCTGCACGCGGCCGGCCTCATCGACGCCGGTGGCGCCGTAGGCCTGGCCGATGCGCAGCATCGTGCCGGAATGGATGACGCCCGTGCGTGAGGCGGCGTCGAGGCGCGCGAAGGCGCGCAGGGTGCCGTAGGCGGTCTGCGTGCGGGCATCGAGGTTGAAGCGCGCCAATCCCCGGTAGCCCGACGTGTCGCCGGCAGCGCCCGGCTGGCGGCTGGACGAGGTCTGGTAGGCCCCCTCGAACCGGGCCCGGCCCGAGATGCGCAGGCAGGTATCGGTCCCCGGGATGTAAAAGAAGCCGGCACCGAAGGCGGAGCAGACCCGGACATACGCGATCGGGGCCGCCTTCTTGACCGGCAGGTCGGCGGCGTGGCCGGATCCGGCTGCTGCGAGCGCGGCGGCAGAACCCAGCAGGGAACGCTTCAACACATTCATCAAAACCCCCAGAAGTCTGAAGCCGAGGACGGCACCGATTCCCGTATTCCCTGCCAAACGCAGGTGTAATTTTATTTTCTTATGTGAGATGGAAGATGTTTCCGGAGTAAAACGCGCAAGACTCATCTTTCACGGATCATTCTGCGATCCGTGCTTTTGGCTTTCAACGTTCATTCCACGACCCGCACATACATTCATAATCTTGTTGCGGATCAGCAACAAAAGCATATCGATTATTATCCAGTAATATTTGTCATCTTTAGAATAGGATAGACAAATTTATGTGGGATGCGAATTTATCCAGCGCAGCATTGTTCAGTAACTCTCGCGCGATACTCTGATCACATTCGGCCGACGCAAGGGCACGTTCGCCCAGTGCAAAGGCCAGCCGAGCGCAGCCGGCGACGGAGCTAGGTCTGGACGGACGCTCAGGCGGGCCGGATTTGCGGGCGGTGGCCACTCGCCGCGGCTCCTCCGGCGAAGAAGGCTTGGAGGGATCGAATCAGAAGTCGCGCTGGACGCGGAACCGGATCTGCGAGACCGAGTCCTGGGTCGCGGTGCGCGGCACGAAGGTGCCGGCGTTGATGCCCGCGATGTTGGCATAGGCGGTCGGGCTCTTGTCGAGGTCGATCGCCCGGCCGCTCTTCAGGCCGATCTGGGTGTAGTAGCCCTCGAGGCCGATATCGAGGTCCTTCACCGGCGACCAGATCAGGCTCGCGCCGGCGACGAACTGGTAAGTGTCCCGCAGGGCCTGGCTGAGCTGGTAGAACCGCGTGCCCGGCGCGCCGACGGCATTGGCGCCGAAGGGATTGCTGCCGGCGAGCGAGCTCACGAGGTTGAAGGCCGCGCCCTGGGCGAGACGGGCGCCGCGGCCGAAGCTCTGCTCGCCGTAGGAGCCGAAGACGGCCGAGCGCCAGTCCGGCGACCAGGAGTGCAGGTACGACGCCACCGCGGTGAAGCTCTGCGAGGTCTGTAGCTGGCCGGTGACCGGATCGATCGTCGCGTCGGAGAAGAACTGCTGGAACTTCTGGCCCTGGATCGTCGCGGGGCTCTGGCCGGCCGAGCCGCTGAAGGTCGAATAGCCGGTGTAGAATTGCGCGCCGTCGGCATAGGCGCCCTGCAGGTAGAGGACGTCGCCCGGAGCGTCGAACGGCGCGTTCAGCTTCACACCGCCCTGCACCGCCCAGCCCTGGGCGCTGGTGGTGTGCGCGACGGCGGCGTTCGTGCCGGTGCCGAGCGCGATGTTGCCGACGTTCAGCTCGTGCGTGGCGGCCGAGATCTGGGCCGAACCCCAGGCCTGGTCGAGGCGCAGGACGCCGACGATATCGGGCAGGCGTTCGCGCTGGATGCTGTCGATGTTGGCAAAGCCCGACGGAACGCCGCGCATGTAGCCCGCGAGGACCGGGGCGACCGGCGCGATGCCCCCCGATGGCGCGAAGATCGGCGTACGCCGGAAGACCGGATCTTCCACCGACAGGGTCGCCGACAGGCCGCCGCCGAAGGTCGCCGTGTAGGCGAGCAGGTTGGTGGAGGCGACATCCGAGCCGGCGGTCGCGTTGGAGAGCTCTAAATCGTGGGCGTAGAAGTCGAAGAACGAGGAGGCGCGACCGGCGGTGAGCCCGGCAAACTGGATGAACGCCTTGTCGACATGCATCACCTGCTGCACGCGGCCGTTCTCGTCGGCGCCGGTCGCGATATAGGCCAGGCCGAGGCGCTCCTGGGTGCCGGAGCGCCCCACGCCGGCCGCGCCCGCCCGGCTGCCGGCATCGAGGCGCACGAAGGCGCGCAGGGTGCCGTAAGCAGTCTGCGTGCGGGCATCGAGGTTGATGCGCAGCAATCCCCGATAACCCGACGTGTCGCCGCCGTTGGTGCCGGCCTGGCGGGTATAGTTGGTGATGTAGCCGCCCTCGAACCGGGCGCGGCCGGAGACCCGCAGGCAGGTATCGGTGCCCGGAACGTAGAAAAAGCCGGCGCCGTAGGCCGAGCAGACGCGGACATACTCGAGTGGCCCGGCCTTCCTGACCGGCAGGTCGGCCGCACGGGCGGATCCCGACGCCGCGCAGGCGACGGTCGATCCGAGCAAAGCATACGCCACCAGTCTCATCAACGGCCCCAATATTTGCACGTCAAACGCGTGTTGCTCCGGCCGGACTCGTCGGTGCATGCCGTTATTCCCGCGCCACGCACGCAAGTCGTGCTTCGACGACGGAGACTTTCACGCTCATGCCGTGATGTGTGAGACTTGTACGACAAACATCATTGGGACAACTGTCACAAGGAAGCAGTTTACAATACATTCGAACGTGCTGTAGCAAAGCAACTTATGAACAATTCAATGGAAACTATATAAAATATAACCGCAATTCTCAAAACACGTTATGCGGCATAAACAGACCCGCTACGCGATCAATTAGAAGCGATGCGGCAGATATTATTGGTCTCTGTTTCCTGATCGACGTGGCGCAGAAATCCGGCCTCTGTTCTGCTGCCGGAGGAATGGCCCTATCCGATCCCGATGCGGTGAACCGAATCGGCTGGACGTCGTTGCGAGTGATGGCGACGCAGCGCCCAGCCGGGGCGACGCACGGCTGGACGGTCCGCGAAACCGGTAACCGCCCGCGATCCAGCGATGCCAGCGCCGCGGGATCCGGCGCGCTCGCTCGGCACCGCGATGCCGGCGTTAAAAAAAAGCCCGGCACAGGGCTGGGCTTTGAAAGTCGAGATGCACGAGGACGGGTGCCGAGACCGAAGCCTCGGCACCAATATCGCGGACTAGAAGTCGCGCTGGACGCGGAACCGGATCTGCGAGATCGAGTCCTGGGTCGCGGTGCGCGGCACGAAGGTGCCGGCGTTGATGCCCGCGATGTTGGCATAGGCGGTCGGGCTCTTGTCCTGATCGATCGCCCGGCCGTTCTTCAGGCCGATCTGGGTGTAGTAGCCCTCGAGGCCGATATCGAGATCCTTGACCGGCGACCAGATCAGGCTGGCACCCGCCACGAACTGGTAGGTGTCGCGCAGCGCCTGGCTCAACTGGAAGAACCGGGTGCCGGGAACGCCGACGGCGTTCGCGACCGGGTTCGGCGTCACGAGATTGGCGACGAGGCCCTGGCTGAACCGGGCGGTCTTGGCGAAGTTCTGCTCGCCGTAGGAGCCGAAGAACGCCGAGCGCCATTCCGGCGACCAGTAGTGCAGGTACGAGGCGACCGCGCTCACGGTCTGCGACGTTTGCAGCTGGCCGGTGAACGGGTTGATCGTCGCATCCGAGAAGTACTGGGTCAGCCTCTGGCCCTGGATGGTGGCCGCGTATTGCTGATACGAGCCACTGAACGCGGAGTAACCCGTATAGAGCTGCGCCCCATCGGCATAGGCACCCTGCAGATACAGGGCGTCGCCCGGCGCGATGAACGGCAGGTTGACCTTCAGGCCACCTTGCACCGCCCAAGCCTGGACGCTTTTGGTGTGCGCAACACTGGCGTTCGCGCCGGCGACGGGCGTCGTCGCGATATTGCCGACGTTCAGCTCGTGAGTGGCGGCTGAGAGCTGAGCGGAGCCCCAGGCCTGATCGAAGCGCAGGGCGCCGACGAAATCGGGTAGGCGCTCGCGCTGCACGGTGTCGATGCTGCTGACGACGGTCGGAACGCCCCGGCCGTTGTAGCCGACGACCACGGGGCTGACGGGAGTAGCCGGACCGGTCGGCGCGTAGATCGGGGTGCGGCGGAAAATCGGGTCTTCCACCGAGACCGTCGCCGACAGGCCGTTGCCGAAGGTCGCCGTGTAGGCGAACAGGTTGGTGGACGCGACATCCGAGCCGGCGGTAGCGCCAGAAAGCTCGAAGTCGTGGGCGTAGAAATCGAAGAACGAGGATGCGCGACCGGCGGTGAGCCCGGCGAACTGGATGAACGCCTTGTCGACGTTCACGAATTGCTGCGCGCGCGCGTTCTCGTCGACGCCGGTGGCGGCGTAGGCCTGCCCGATGCGCTGTTGCGTGCCGGAGGTGCCGATGCCGGAATAGCCGGTCCGGCTGCCGGCATCGAGGCGCACGAAGGCGCGGAGCGTGCCGTAGGCGGTCTGGGTGCGGGCATCGAGGTTGATGCGCATCCGGCCCTGGTAGCCCGACGTGTCACCGTTGCCCGTCTGGCGCGAGTTGCTGGCCATGTAGCCGCCCTCGAACCGGGCGCGGCCGGAGACGCGCAGGCAGGTGTCGGTGCCGGGGATGTAGAAGAAGCCGGCACCGTAGGCCGAGCAGACGCGGACGTACTCGATCGGCGCGGCCTTCTTGACCGGCAGGTCGGCGGCATGGGGTGCCCCGACCGCCGCGAAGGTAGCGGCCGAGCCGAGCAGCGAGCTCTTCAAGAGCTTCATAGATATCTCCAAATCTTCGAGACCAAATAACAACTACGATCCCGACTTATCCGGTCATCGCAGCTCTAATTTTTGTTTCGATCTGCAATTCTGATGGCAGATTTTA
Organism: Methylobacterium sp. ARG-1; assembly: GCF_001262595.1. Taxonomy (NCBI): domain Bacteria; kingdom Pseudomonadati; phylum Pseudomonadota; class Alphaproteobacteria; order Hyphomicrobiales; family Methylobacteriaceae; genus Methylobacterium; species Methylobacterium sp. ARG-1. The sequence continues at coordinate 39,395 of NZ_LHCD01000016.1, read as the reverse complement.
GAGATATCTCGCGTCCGAGATTCCTCTATGCCGTTTCATATGATGGAACGAGCCTGATATGGGCAACATCGATTTCATATCTGTTCGGTGTTTGCTTTATGTTGTTGCAGCTTCGCAACGTCACGCAAATGTTTTGCGATACTACTTCAGCAATAATTTCGATGCATACTAAGAAAGCGTCCGATAATTATCCCGGTCGATCTTCGACATGTATCCGAGGCCGGTGATTTTGATTTCGGCGACCTGTGGCAAAGGCACGGATACCTGGCGGACGCCAACACCGACCCATATCGGCGCGGCGCCATCGCCTGCGGCCGGCACGAAGCCGCCTGCTCCCGGCTTCCCCAGCGCCCGAATGCGGTGCGAAGGCCGGCGCGGCCGTGATTCGGACGAATCGGCTCACGAATCGGGAGGCGCGCATCGACCCGACACCGCGACAGTGCGCGAGGCAGAGCCGGCACACCGCTTCGATAGGGTCGCACGCCCGGACGCGGCCGGCGTGCGGATGCCGGCGGCGCAGGGGCGGCCTCGGCCAAAAACGGCGATCGGGAGCTTGGGGAAGGTGGCGCGGCGATGGTTACCCAGGGCAGCCGCCCGCGTCGGGCTCTGAGTCCCGTGAGGACGCGCGATCCTTCACGATCCCGGGGCACGCAACAGGCGGCCGACGCCTCGTGGCGTATCAGGAGCCGGGTCGGCGGCACCGCAGCCGGCCGGCTGCCGGCGGCAGAGCTTGGCTCTCAGGATGGGGCGTATGCGCGGCGATCGCGTTTCGGAGCCGCAGCACGCCGGGTCCAGGGCGCCGGAGCCTCGGCACTTTGCTTCGATGCGCGCGCCGGAATCGGGCAGTGCCGCGATCGGGCGGGCACGGCGGTAGCGGTTGCCTGGCGGCGCCCCTGTTCCGCACACCCGGCGACAACGAAAAAGGCCCAGCCGAGGGCCGGGCCTTGAGATCCGTGGAGCACGGGGTTCGGCGCCGGGCTTGGTCCCCGGCGCCGACGATGCGGCTTAGAAGTCGCGCTGGACGCGGAAGCGAACCTGCGAAACCGAGTCCTGCGTGGCAGTCCGCGGCACGAAGGTGCCCGCGTTGATGCCCGCGACGTTGGCGTAAGCAGTCGGGCTCTTGTCGCGGTCGATCACGCGGCCGTTCTTGAGACCGATCTGGGTGTAGAAGCCCTCGACACCGATATCGAGGTCCTTCACCGGCGACCAGATCAAGCTTGCGCCCGCGACGAACTGGTAGGTGTCACGCAGGGCTTCGCTGAGGTTGAAGAAGGTCGTGCCCGGCGTACCAACCGCGTTCACACCGAAGGAGTTGGCACCGGCCGGGTTGGTGAGTGCGAAGGCCGCGCCCTGGGCGAGACGGGCACCGGAGCGGTAGTCCATCTCACCGTACGACCCGAAGAAGGCCGAGCGCCACTCCGGCGACCAGTAGTGCAGGTACGAAGCCGTCGCGGTGAAGCTCGTCGACTGCTCCATCTGTCCGCTGAACGGATTGATCGTCGCGTCAGCAAAGTACTGGGCGAACTTCTGACCCTGGATCGTAGCCGCGTTCTGCGAATAGCAGCCGCTGTAGGCACAGTAACCGGTGTACATCTGCGATCCGGAGCCGTAGGCGCCCTGCAGGTACAGGGCGTCGCCCGGCGCGATGAACGGCGTGTTGATCTTGATGCCGCCCTGCACCGCCCAGCCGTAGGAGTTGCTGGTATGCGGGATGCTGATGTTCGAGCCGGTGCCAGTACCCGCGCCGTTGGCGACGTTGCCGACGTTCAGCTCATGTACGGCAGCCGAGACCTGAGCCGAACCCCAGGCCTGATCGAGACGCAGCGCGCCGACGAAGTCGGGCATGCGCGAGCGCTGGATCACGTCGACGAAGCTGAACCGCGTCGGCGCCCCACCGGTGTAACCGATGAATACCGGGGCGGGCGCATTACTCTGCGCGAAGTTCGCAATGTTGGCGTTACTCGTGACGCCGCCCGGGTTGTTGGTCGGCGAGAAGATCGGGGTCCGACGGAAGACCGGATCTTCGACCGAGAGCGTGGCTGACAGGCCGTTGCCCAGGGTCGCGGTGTAGGCGAGCAGGTTGGTCGAGGCGATGTCGGAGCCGAGCGTGGCGCCGGCGAACTCGAAGTCGTGGGCGTAGAAGTCGAAGAACGACGAGGCGCGACCGGCGGTGAGGCCGGCAAACTGGATGAACGCCTTGTCGACGTTCACGAATTGCTGAGCGCGGCCGAACTGGTCAATTCCGAGGCCCGGAAAGGCTTGGCCGATGCGCTGCTGGGTGCCGGAGGTGCCGACACCGGAATAGCCGCTGCGATGGCCGGCATCGAGGCGGACGAAGGCGCGCAGGGTGCCGTAGGCGGTCTGGGTGCGGGCATCCAGGTTGATACGCATCCGGCCCTGGTAGCCCGATGTGTCACCAGCGTTGGTGCCGTTCTGGCGCGAGTAGCTGGTCTGGTAGCCGCCCTCGAACCGGGCGCGGCCGGAGAGACGCAAGCAGGTATCGGTGCCGGGGATGTAGAAGAAGCCGGCGCCGTAGGCCGAGCAGACGCGGACATACTCGATCGGGACCGCCTTCTTGACCGGAAGGTCGGCGGCGTGTGCGGCTCCGATCGCGACGAACGCGGTGGCGGAACCGAGCAGTGAGCTCTTCAAGAGCTTCATAGACATCTCCAAAGCTTCGAGACCCAATGATGCGGACATGCCCGGTTCTCCGGATCTTGCCGCACGTCTTGTAGGTTTGGCCTGCGTCTTAGGTGGCAGGCTCCTGCGGGCTCTCGCTTGGCGATGCCCCCGTGCACCATCACCATGTGCGAACGGGTTTCGCCGATCAATCAGATTTCAGCTCGGCTAAATTGGTTCCTGTGCGATGTTGCCGCCCGGCAACAATATCAGAACGCCTTAGCCGGCAACAGCTTGCCGGATGTAATGATATGCTTGCTGAGGCAGCACGGGTGCTGTCGAACCGGGCACGAACCCGGCCGCCCCGGCCGCGTGAGAAGGCCGGGGCGTACGGGCATGAACCGTGATTGGGACTCGTGCGGTTTCCGGAGCGATCCGCCCCGCCTCGCCTCACATGGGCGGCGTCAGGCCGTCCTTGCCGACCGCGACGCGGCGCGCCGTGATCGTGCCGTCCTCGCCGCGCGCGGCGACCACGAACGCCTTAGCGCCGGCGGAGATCGCGGCCGCATCAGCCGGCTCGAAGGTGACCACCGGGGCCTGCGGCGGGACCAGGATCTTCATCGACTGGCCCTTGCCGTAATCGACCGTGAGCGTGCGTTCCGCGCCTGTCCCGCTCGCCTTCACGGTGCCGTTGGTCATCGCGCTCTTCACCCGGGGAGCGTCCGACGCGGGCGCGGCCGCCTTCACGGTGCCGTTGGTCATCGTGCTCTTGACCGCCGTGCCGCCGGTGTGATCGGGGATCACGTCCCAGTCGTAATGGCCCTCGCCGGTCCCGCGCATCGATTCCGGGAACAGCACCACCTCCAGGGCCACCGGGGGCTCGCCCTTGGTGGCGGTGCCGATGAACACGCCGTCCTTGATGTGGTCGAGCTGGGCCGGGACGACCCAGGACACCTTGGCATCCGGCGCGAGGGTCACCCGCTCGCTCTTGCCGTCCAGGGTCTTGAGGGTGAAGCCGCCGCCCTCGACGGCCTCGATCGTGCCCCGCAGCCGCTCGGGCGGTGCCGCGGCCTGGGCGGCGGCACCGAGCGTCAGCAGGCTCGCCAAGGCGAGTGTCGGAAGTCTTGCCATGCAGAGGTCCTCTCGCCGCCGGAACGATGGCGGCGTGCATGACCTGGGACTCGGCGCAGCCGTGTCAGCCCCGGCCGGCCCGTGACATCAAGCCCTTGCGAGTGGATGTAACCGGGACGGTTTCGCTCAGGCCGGAAGCGTCAGCAGGGCCAGACCCGCCGCCGCGACGCAGGCGCCGAGCGCCGGTGCGGCCCGGGCCGCGTCGAGCCGTGCCGCGGCGATGCCGAGACCGAGGCCGGCGGCGTGGAGCAGCGCGGTCGCCGCCAGGAAGCCGAAGCCGAAGGACAGGCCCGAGGCGGTTTCCGGCATCTCGGCGCCGTGGGCGTAGCCGTGGAATACCGCGAACACCCCGACGAGGCTTGCGAGCAGCGCCACCGGCGCCCGCAGGCCGACGATCGCGGCCATGCCGAACACCACGATGGAGAGCGCGATCCCGGTCTCCGCGTAGGGCAGCGCCACGCCGGCCATGCCGAGGCCCGCGCCGGCACTCATCAGCACCAGGAAGGACAGGGGCAGAGCCCAGAGCGCCCGTCCGCCGCGGAGGGCGGCCAGCAGGCCGACCGCCACCATCGCCAGCACGTGGTCGGCCCCCATCAGCGGGTGCAGGAAGCCGGCCTCCGCGCCGATGGCAGCGCCGTGGCCGGGATGGGCCAGAGCCGCCTGGGGCAGCAGCGCGAGCGCGGCGGGAAGGACGGCCAGGGACAAGACGAGGGGAGCGGCGAGCAGGCGCTTCATCGGGAATCCTTCGCGGGTTCTGCGCAGGATGTAGCGCCGATCCCGCGGCTCCGCGAGGGCCCGCGGCTCAGAGGGTCATGGCCGCGTGGACCGCCTCCGGCGCGAACGGCTCCAGGAAGGCGGCCCCGATCCCGCGCTCGAACTGGCGGACGACCCGGGCAGCCCGGCCGCCGACCCGAATCGTCTCGCCGAGCTCCAGCGTCCGGTCGAGCAGCAGGCCGATACCGGATGCGGAGACATTGAGGACGTGCCCCGGGAAGGCCAGGCCGCATTCGAGCGTGATCTCGACGGTCTTCTGCGCCGGCACGATGCGGTGATGCACGCGGACCGGCTCCGGATGGCGGTTCTGCGCACGCGCCAGCGTCATGAACTCCCGGGCCAACCCGTTGAGAGCCGCGCGTCCGCCCCGAACCCGGAAGACAAAGTCCGGGCTCGCGACCTGGGTGACCCGCACCTCCAGCAGGCCGATATGGCGGATGCTGCAGGTCAGCTCCTCACCGGCCGCAACGCGAGCCGAGGAGCGCAGCCGGATGCCCTCCGGGGTGACGTCGGCGGTGACCGCGTAGAAATCCGGCCTGCGGACGTTCCAGCAGAGCGCCGGCAGCACGATGACGTGTCGCTGGCTCGTCGCGGCTGTCATCGGTGTTCGATCCATCGGCCCGCTTCTGCGCCGTGAACGCCTGCGAAGAAGTTTCGGATTCCGATAAAATTGACTCGTCCGCCGGGCTCCATCCAACGGAGATTTTTGGCCGCAACGCCTGCGTGCATGGCATATGCGAACACACGGGGCCCGGTTGGCCGCCCGGCACGGAATGCTCGTCCTCGTGGCGATCCCCACCCTGCTACGCCGCGGGCACGGAGCCTGCATCGGCGCGCCTATCCGGCGCTGCGGCTCTCTTGAATACATGATACAGCGTCAACCCGCGCCGGGAGGGCGAGGCTTGGGGGCGCGCCGCCGCCTCTCTGGCCGCGCGGCGCAGAACACCGCGCGGCTCGATCGCACTGGACAGGATTTCCCGTGAGAGATTTCTCCGCCCCCGGGCGTTCCCCGGTCTACGCCGCCAACGCCGCCGTCGCGACCTCGCACCCGCTGTCGACCCTGGCGGCCATCGAGATCCTGCGTGCGGGCGGCAACGCCGTCGATGCCGGCATCGCCGCGGTGGCGGTGCAATGCGTGGTCGATCCGCTGATGACCGGCATCGGCGGCGATTGTTTCGCGCTTTACGCCCCGGCCGCCGCCAAGACGCCGATCGCCCTCGACGGCTCTGGGCGGGCACCTGCCGCGGCCACGCCCGATTGGTACGCCGAGCACGGCGTCGCCATCACGCCGACCTCGCCGCATGCGGTGACGGTGCCGGGGGCGGTCGGGGCCTGGGACCTGCTTGTGCGCCAGCACGGCACACGCTCGCTGGGTGAGCTGCTCCAGCCGGCGATCGGCTATGCCGAGGACGGCTTCGTGATCCAGCAGCGCGTCGGCTGGGACTGGCTGCGCAACGTTCCCCGGGTCGCGGGCGATCCCCACGCCGCCGCGACCTACCTGCCCGGCGGGGCGGCCCCGGCGATCGGCAGCGTCTTCCGCCTGCCGAAGCTCGCCGCCACGCTCCGGCGCATCGCCGAGGAAGGCCCGCGCGGCTTCTATGAAGGGCCGGTGGCCGATGACATGGTCGGCCGGCTCACCGAGCTCGGCGGCCTGCACACGCGGGACGATTTTGCCGGGGCCCGACCGGACGTGGTCACGCCGGTCTCGACCCGTTACCGCGGCTACGACGTCTACGAGTGCCCGCCCGCCGGCCAGGGCCTCGCCGCGCTGATGATGCTGAACGTGCTGTCGCATCACGATGTCGGCGCCCTGTCGGACCTCGACCGGCTCCACCTGTTCGCCGAGACCTGCAAGCAGGCCTATCACCACCGGGACGTGCTGTTCGGCGACGCCGACCTCGCCCGGGTGCCGGTGGAGCACCTGCTGTCGGATGCCTGGAAGGCCGCCGCCCACGGGGCGATCGACATGAGCCGGGCCCAGCCGCCCGAGATCTATCCGGAGATCGCCCGGGAGATCGCGGAGGAGCGGGCCCACAAGGATACGGTCTATCTCTGCGTGGTCGACCGGGACGGCAACGCGCTCTCCCTGATCAACTCCGTGTTCCAGGGCTTCGGATCGGGCATCCTGGCGCCCGAGAGCGGCGTGCTGCTGCACAACCGCGGCCTGTCGTTCCGCACGGAAGCCGGACACCCGAACAGCGTCGGGCCGGGCAAGCGGCCAATGCACACGATCATCCCGGGCATGCTCATGAAGGACGGCCAGGCAGTCGCGCCATTCGGCGTGATGGGCGGCCATTACCAGGCGATGGGCCATGTCGAGCTGCTGTCGGGCATCCTCGACCGGGGCCTCGACGTGCAGGCGGCGCTCGATGCCCCGCGCAGCTTCGCCTATGGCGGCAGCCTGGAACTGGAGGGCGGCATCTCCGACGCCGCGATGGCCGGCCTGATCGCGCGCGGCCATCCGGCGATCCGCGCGCCCCTGCCGCTCGGCGGCGGCCAGATCATCTGGATCGACCGCGCGGCCGGCACGCTGGTCGCGGGCTCGGACCCGCGCAAGGACGGGGCGGCTCTAGGGTTTTGAGGGGCGGGCGAGCCGCGGTCGCAGCCGCAGGATCGAGGTTTCCGGACGCAGCGCGGGTCCCCTTACCCGCACGGGAGTGGGGGCACGTTGCGGCTCGCATGGACCGGTATGTGATCACCGGCGCTCCTCCCTGTCAGGACGAGCGCCGATCGCAAACAATCAGTCGATGTCCTCGACCTCTTCGCCCCCGCCATAGACCCGCTGGGCCAGCGAGGCCTCCATGAACGGGTCGAGGGCGCCGTCGAGCACCGCGTCCGGATCGGTGGACTGAGTGCCGGTGCGCAGGTCCTTCACCAGCTGATAGGGCTGAAGCACGTAGGACCGGATCTGGTGGCCCCAGCCGATATCGGTCTTGGCCGCCGCCTCGGCGTTGGCCTTCTCCTCGCGCTTCTTCAGCTCCGCCTCGTAGAGCCGGGCGCGCAGCATGTTCCACGCCGTCGCGCGGTTCTTGTGCTGTGAGCGCTCCTGCTGACACGCCACCACGATCCCGGTCGGGTTGTGGGTGATGCGCACCGCAGAATCGGTGGTGTTGACGTGCTGGCCGCCGGCGCCGGACGAGCGGTAGGTGTCGATCCGGCAGTCGGATTCCTTGATCTCGATCTCGATCCGGTCGTCGATCACCGGGTAGACCCAGACGCTGGCAAAGCTGGTATGCCGCCGGGCGCTGGAATCGTAGGGCGAGATCCGCACCAGCCGGTGCACGCCGGACTCGGTCTTGAGCCAGCCATAGGCATTGTGGCCCTTGATCAGGAGCGTGGCGCCCTTGATCCCGGCTTCCTCGCCGTCCGACCACTCGACGATCTCGACCTTGTACTTCCGGCGCTCGGCCCAGCGGGCGTACATGCGCTGGAGCATGTTTGCCCAGTCCTGGCTCTCGGTGCCGCCGGCACCGGCATGGACTTCGAGATAGGTGTCGAAGGCGTCGGCCTCGCCCGAGAGAAGGGTCTCGACCTGGCGGCTCGCGGCCTCCTTCTCGACGGCGAGAATCGCGGCCTCGCCCTCGCGGATCGAGGCCTCGTCGCCCTCCATCTCGCCGAGTTCGATCAGCGTCGCGCCGTCCTCGAGGTCGCGCTCCAGCTTGCGGATGGAGGTGACCGCCTCGTCGAGTTGCTGGCGTTCGCGCATGACTTTCTGCGCGGCGTCGGCGTCATTCCACAGGTCGGGGTTCTCGGACGCCGCGTTCAGCTCCGCGAGGCGTTTATCGACGGTATCCCAGTCAAAGATGCCTCCTCAGCAGCCCTATAGACTGCTTGGCGGCATCCGAGGCTTGCTCGATCTCGGCGCGCATTTGGTTTTTCGGGACTTGAGGTGATGGGTCGGGCCGGGGTGATACCGTCCGGGGGCCGCCCTGTAAACGGCGGGGCCCCGCCGATGACCGAAGCGTGCGGCGCCCGACCGCAGGGATGCGCGCGAGCCGGTGCGTGGGCCGCGCGTTGTCCGGGACGGATCAGGCCGGAACGCGGAGGCGACCAGGATGGCGGACGACGATCACGCGAAGACGTGGAGCGAATTCAGCGAGGCCGTCAACATGACGCCGGCGGCCCTGCGCAAGCACCTCGATGGTGCGGCGAGCCAGGCGGTCGGCCAGAAGAAGGACGGCGATGAATCGACCGGCCACGAGATGGGCCGGCGCATCCTGGCGATCAAGGACAAGAAGAAGGCGGATCTGACCGACGACGACTACGCCGCGATGCGCAAGGTCGTGGGCTACGTCCACCGCCATCTCAAGCAGGGCGGCGAGGCCCGCAAGGACCCCGATTCACCGTGGCGGATGTCGCTGATGAACTGGGGCCACGATCCGCACAAGGATTGAGCCCCCGGCCGGGCCGGCTCAGTAGCGCGGCGGGACGATGTAGGACGGGGCGATCACGAACTCCTTCGGGCGCCGCTGTGCGCCGAACCGGCTCTCGGTGATCTGGTCGTTGTAGTAGTCGAACCCGGAATAGCCGAAGCCGCCGCCGTTCATGACCTCAGCCACCGGGACCGGCGGCACCGCGAGATCGGGGCGGCCCGGCGGCACGATCACCTGGCAGCAGCCGTCGGCCTGCAGGACCGAGGGGCCGTTGGGGGCGGTGAACACGTAGGCGCGCGGCTGCGGGACGCCCGGCGGGAAGGCCGGCTCGGCGGCGACGCCCTGGGCGACGAGGCCGAGCAATCCGGCGGCGATCAGGGTCTTGGTGCTCACGCGATGCTCCGTCACGGGGCCGGCCGGGCCGGCGTCAGGCCTACACTCTAGCTTATCGCGGGCGGCCTGTCCGGCGCTTGCGGGCCGACCGGTTACCGGAACCTGGACCGCCCGCTCAGCCGCGGGCGCGCAGGACGACCTGCGGGCTCGCCGGCACCGGCCGGCAATCCGACATGAAGGCGTTGACCGGCAACGGCTTGGAATCGCAGGCGTAGACATCGGTCGGGCCCGGGGCCGGCACCGGATCCCGGGCGATGATCGGGTTCGGCGCACAGGCCGAGGCCGCCGCGGCGAGCAGCAGGGCGGCGATGAGGTTCAGGCGGCGCATGCAACTCTCGGGACGCGGGAGGACCCCCGCCCCGGACCCTGCGCATCGCGATCCGCTCTGACAAGCGCCGGCGGGGGACGGGCGGTCCTTTGACGGGGCCTGTCGCACGGCGGCAACAATCGGGCTTAGAGCGCTCGCAGCCGCGTGGAAACCGGTTCGGCTGCGAGCGAGCGCGTGAAATCAAGGCCTTGGAGCCGTTCCCGATCGCGACGCGGTCGGGAACGGCTTCAGTCCGATCTCAAACGGCCCGGGCCATCGGCACGACGTTGTGCAGGGTCTTGTCGCCGCCGTCGAAGAACCGGCGGATGTTGCGGGCGGCCTGCCGGATCCGCTGCTCGTTCTCGACCAGCGCGATGCGGACATACTCGTCGCCGAACTCACCGAAGCCGATGCCCGGCGCCACCGCGACGTCGGACTTCTCGAGCAGCAGCTTCGAGAATTCGAGGCTGCCCATCTCCCGGTAGCGCTCGGGGATCGGCACCCAGGCGAACATCGAGGCCGCCGGCGCCGGGATGGTCCAGCCGGCCTTGCCGAAGGACTCCACCAGCGCGTCGCGCCTCTTGCGGTAGGTCGCTCGCATCTCGTCGATGCAGTCGTCCGGCCCGTTGAGGGCCGCGGTGGCGGCGACCTGGATTGGCGTGAAGGCGCCGTAATCGAGATACGACTTCACCCGGGAGAGCGCCGCCAACAGGCGCTCGTTGCCCACCGCGAAGCCCATGCGCCAGCCGGCCATGGAATAGGTCTTTGACAGGGAGGTGAACTCCACCGTGCAGTCGATCGCGCCCGGGACCTGCAGGACCGAGGGCGGCGGCTTGCCGTCGAAATAGACCTCCGCGTAGGCGAGGTCCGACAGCAGGATCAGCTCGTGCTGCTTCGCGAAGGCGACGAGGTCCCGGTAGAAATCGAGGTCGGCCACGTAGGCGGTCGGGTTCGACGGATAGCAGACCACCAGGGCGACCGGCTTCGGGATCGAGTGGCGCATCGCCCGCTCGAGGGCCGGGAACATCGCCGGGGTCGGCTCGGCCGGGACGGAGCGGATCACGCCGCCGGCCATCAGGAAGCCGAAGGCGTGGATCGGGTAGCTCGGGTTCGGAACCAGCACGACGTCGCCCGGGGCGGTGATCGCCTGGGCCATGTTGGCGAAGCCCTCTTTCGAGCCCAGCGTCGCCACCACCTGGGTGTCGGGGTTGAGGCTCACGCCGAAGCGGCGCTGATAATAGCCGGCCTGGGCGCGGCGCAGGCCGGCGATGCCCTTCGAGGCGGAATAGCGGTCGGTCCGCGGACGGCCCGCCGTCTCGCACAGCTTGGCGATGACGTGCTTGGGGGCGTCGAGGTCCGGGTTGCCCATGCCGAGATCGATGATGTCGGCGCCTTGAGCTCGGGCGGTTGCCTTGATCCGGTTGACCTGCTCGAACACGTAGGGCGGCAGGCGCTTGATGCGGTGGAAATCGGTCATCGGCGTGTCCATCGGCGCGTCCCGAATCTGGCGTCTCTCGTTCATGGCGGGCGCGCGAACGAATCGCTCTATCAGAGATGCGCGCCGCCGCCGACTCACAAAAATCCGAGCCGGATCGGCCGTGTTATTGCGCCACGGCGGGGGCCGGCTTGATCGTGGCCGCCGCCCCGCGCCCGGCGCTCTCGGCGGCGCGGCCGCGGCTCTGGTTGCGGCCGCGGGCGCCTTCGAGCTCGGCCTCCAGCGCCTTCTGCCCCTCGGCCGACTTGGCCCGGACGGGGCGCTTGGGCGCATCGACGCCCACCGGCATGAAGGCCGGCGGCTCCTTGCTGCGCGACTCGGTCACGAAATCCGGCGCGGCCACGACCCGGGGCCCGTAGCCGGCATCGGTGGCGAGCGTGCGCACCGTATCCCCCGAGCAGGCGGCGAGCGGCGCCGCCAGCAGCGCCAGGACGAGCGCCCGTGCCGCTGCCGGCGCGCCGGGCAGCCGGGCGGTCGATGGGGTGGTGTTCGGAAAGGCGCGGCGCATGGGCACAAAGGTATGAGAAGAACGCGCGGATGTTTCGGCGACATGCGCGGCCGGGCTGGTGCAACCACTCGCTCGCTCCCTAATTTGTCGGAAACGAGGCTCATGCTCAGTCGAGCCGAAACACCACACAGGGAGGCACGCGTGACGAGCCCGCGGACGCAGGCGCCGGACCAGGCTGCCGCACGGACTTCCCTGACCAACGGCGCCCTGCCGGAGGGCATCCCCACGCCGCCGATGCCGGATATCGAGGCCCTGTCGCGCAACGCGGGACACTTCGTGGAGGCGCTCGGGCGCAGTGCCGCCCGCATGCTCACGCCCGAAGCCCAGGCCAACGGGCCGACCGGGGAGATCAACGAGGCGATCAAGACGCTCGGTCAGGTTGCCGAGGCGTGGCTCTCGGACCCGAACCGCAGCGCCGAGGCCCAGGCCAAGCTGTCCCAGGCGTTCCTGACGCTCTGGGGCACGACCTACCTGCGGCTCCAGGGCCAGGAGGCCGAGCCGGTGGCGGTGCCCGAGCCCCGGGACGGCCGGTTCAGCGACGCGGAGTGGTCGAGCAACCCGTATTTCGACTTCATCAAGCAGGGCTACCTGATCGCGACCCGCTGGGCCGAGAGCTTGGTCGACGAGGCCCAGGGCATCGACGAGCACACCCGCCACAAGGCCCAGTTCTACCTGCGCCAGCTCACCAGCATGCTGTCGCCGTCGAACTTCCTGCCGACCAACCCGGAGCTGATCCGTCACACCCTGCAGGAGAGCGGCGCCAATCTCGTGCGCGGCCTCAAGATGTACGAGGAGGATCTGGCGGCCGGTGGCGGGCAGCTGCGCGTCCGCCAGACCGATCCGAGCGGGTTCGAGGTCGGCCGCAACATCGCGGTGACCCCCGGCGAGGTGGTGTTCCGCAACGACCTGATCGAGCTGATCCAGTACGCGCCGACCACCGAGACCGTGCTCAAGCGCCCTTTCCTGATGGTGCCGCCCTGGATCAACAAATACTATATCCTCGACCTCAACCCCCAGAAGAGCTTCCTGAAATGGATGGTCGATCAGGGGCTGACGGTGTTCTGCATCTCCTGGGTGAACCCGGATGCGCGCCATGCCGACAAGGACTTCGAGTCCTACATGCGCGAGGGCATCGAGGCGGCGATCGACGCGATCGGCGTCGCCACGGGCGAGAGCGAGGTGCATGCGGCCGGCTACTGCGTGGGCGGCACCCTGCTTTCCGTGACGCTCGCCATGCAGGCCGCCACGGGCAACCGGCGGATCAAGAGCGCGACCTTGCTGACCACCCAGGTCGACTTCACCCATGCGGGTGACCTCAAGGTGTTCGCCGACGAGGAGCAGATCCGCCAGATCGAGGCCCGCATGGCCGAGCGGGGCTACCTGGAGGGCACCCGCATGGCCAACGCCTTCAACATGCTGCGGCCGAACGATCTGATCTGGCCGTACTTCGTGAACAACTACATCAAGGGCAAGGCGCCGACCCCGTTCGACCTGCTGTACTGGAACTCGGACGCCACCCGGATGCCGGCGGCGAACCACGCCTTTTACCTGCGCAACTGCTATCTCGAGAACGCGCTGGCCAAGGGCCGGATGGTGATCGGCAACGTCCGGCTGGACCTGAAGAAGGTTCAGGTGCCGGTCTTCAACCTGGCCACCCGGGAGGACCACATCGCCCCGGCGATCTCGGTCTTCGAGGGTTCGAAGACCTTCGGCGGCAAGGTCGATTACGTCCTGGCTGGCTCCGGCCACATAGCCGGGGTGATCAACCCGCCATCCAAGCCGAAATACGGCTACTGGACCGGCGGCCCGGTCAAGGGCGCGCTGAAGGACTGGATCGCGGCGGCGGTCGAGACCAAGGGCTCGTGGTGGCCCTACTGGTTCCAGTGGATCGAGGCCCAGGCCCCCGAGCGAGTCCCAGCTCGCCAACCGGGCGGCGACGCGCTGCCGTCGCTGGGCCCGGCCCCCGGCACCTACGTGCGGATGCGCGCCTGAGGGGAGCTTCGCCGGGACGGCGCAAGGGCTCGGACACGATATCGCGCGCCCTCTGCTGTGCGGGCGATCAGCTTCACACGGCTCCAGACGAAGCGCTGGTTCCCTCTCCCGGGCGGGAGAGGAGGCACCTCGCGGCTGTCACGAGCCGATATGTGATCATCGCAGCCGGCCCGGGCGTGGGGCCCTGCGCTCTCTGCCCGCGACGCTATGAGAGGCCGAACGCCCCGCTCAGTACTTCCGGATCAGCGGCGCCGGTGTGGCCGCAGGCGGGGCGCCGAACATGTAGCGGAAGCCCACCGAGACGATGTCGGCGCTGGAATCGACCACGCCCGCGAAGGCGATGTTGCTGACGTTGTAGTCGCGCCCGACCCCTGCGAGGATGCGCGAGCGGTCGAGGAAGAAGTGCGAATAGGCCAGGTTCAGGGTCAGGCGCTCGTTCCAGCGGTAGCTCGCGCCCACGGAGGCGATGTAGCGGTCGCCGTCGGGCAGCCGCACCGAGCGGTTGCGGAAGTCGATCGGCGAGGATTCGTAGGCGAAGCCGGTCCGCAGAGTCAGGTTGGGCGCCGCGTCGTATTCGGCACCGATCGAGTAGGTGTAGCCGTCCTTGTAGTTCAGCGGCAGGTTGCTGACCGGCAGGCCGAGGCGGTTCGACACGATCCCGATCGTGCCAAGCCTGGACCACTGATCCCATTCGAAGCCGAGATTGAGCCGGGCGACCGGCGAGATCGCCTGGACGAGGCCGACGCTGAGCTTCTCCGGCGTGTTGAGCTTGGCACGGACCTGTCCGGCGAGCGGCGCTAGCGCCACCAGCGGCACGCCGATCGACCCGTCGATGTCGTGATGCACGGAAGAGCGGTAGCCGATGCCGATCACAGTCCCGTCGCGGGGCGTCAGGGTGGCGCCCGCCGTGAAGCCGACACCCCAGGATTCGCCCTTGAGGAACGAGCTCGGATACAGGGTCGGCGCGATGCCGGGGATCGGCAGCGCCTGCCGCAAGGTCAGCCGGAAATACTCGATGTTCGGGCCGGCGGCGAGCGACAGCCACTCGTTGACCTTGAAGCCGATTACCGGATTGAACGCCAGCGTGAAGATCCGGGACGAGCGCCCGTAGACCTCGCCGGCCCAGACTGGGTTCGGCTTGGTGACCAAGCCGAAGGGCGCGCCCGTGGAAAGGCCGAGCCACAGGCGGTCGTTGAGCTGATAGGAGGTCGCCCCCGCGGGCACCACGGCGCCCTGCCCGATATCGCCGGAGCCGCCCAGACCCGCGAAACCGGGATTGGTGCCGGGCGCGGTCCGGATCTCGGAGGAGAGGCCGATATAGGTGAGGTTCTGCTCCGCGACGAAGCCCGGGTTCATCGTGATGGTGGCGGGGTTCCAGAACATCGACGAGACGCCGCCGGAACCGGCGGCCGCACCCGCGAAGGACAGGCCCTGGGCCCGGGTGCTCTGCTCCCGGATGCCGAACGCTCCGGCCCGGGCCTCCCCGGCGCCGAGCGCCGCCACAGCAGCCGCGAGCACCGCCGCGCGCATTGTCCCGCTCATCTGTCCCCCCGAACCGGTTGGTTAGCCCGGGCGCCCTGATTCGACCTTGTGCCCCGGTCCGGCGCCCTTGCCGACATGGTGCCGGTTTCCCCGGGTCGATCGCAATGACGATTTCTATTCGGGCCAGCGGGAAGGTCATTGATGAAGCGAAAATGCATAGCGCGCTTTATTGTACGCCGTCATATTGAAATCTGACTTCTCACGGGTCTAACAGTTGTTCGCGCGCGCGTCGGCGCGATGAACAATAAATCTATCGCCGTTGAAATCTGCACTTTTTCGCCATGATGTGACCAAGTTGTGACACCGCACACAGGCACGCATGGGTCCGGCAGCGCTTGCACCGACGGTCCTGCCCGGCCATGGTCCCGGCGCCCGGCGCAGACCGGTTCCAGGGAAGGATGAGGAGTCGCGGCGATGAAGCTCTTCCGGCACGGCCCGAGCGGCGACGAGAAGCCCGGCCTCATGGATGCGCAGGGGGGCCTGCGCGATCTGTCGACCATCGTGCGCGACATTGCCGGCCCGGCGCTGGCGCCCGAATCGCTCGCCCGGCTGCGCGCCCTCGATACCGAGAAGCTGCCGAAGCTGCCGGACGACGTGCGGCTCGGCCCCTGCGTCGGCGGCACCCGCAACGTCGTCGCGATCGGTCTCAACTTCGCCGACCACGCCGCCGAGACCGGCTCGCCGATCCCGGCCGAGCCGATCATCTTCAACAAGGCGCCGTCCAGCCTGTGCGGGCCGAACGACACGGTGATCATCCCCAAGGGCTCGGCCAAGACTGACTGGGAGGTGGAACTCGCCGTGGTCATCGGCCGCCGGGCGAGCTACGTCCACGCCAACGAGGCGCTGAACTACGTGGCGGGCGCCTGCATCTGCAACGACGTCTCCGAGCGCGAGTGGCAGCTGGAGCGCGGCCCGACCTGGACCAAGGGCAAGAGCGCGCCGACCTTCGGGCCGCTGGGGCCCTGGCTGGTGACGCTCGACGAGATCCCCGACCTCAAGAACCTCGCCATGAGCCTCGACGTGAACGGCGAGCGCCGCCAGACCGGCTCGACCGCGACCATGATCTTCGACGTGCCCCAGCTCGTCGCCTACGCGTCGCATTTCATGCTGCTGGAGCCCGGGGACGTGATCACCACCGGGACCCCGCCCGGCGTCGGCCTGGGCATGAAGCCGCCGCGCTACCTCAAGGCCGGTGACGAGATGGTCCTGCGCATTGAGCGCCTGGGCGAGCAGCGCCAGAAGGTCATCGCCTTCGACGACTGGACCGCCAAGGTCTCGGCCGGCGAGCCGACGCACTGACGCAGGCGCCGCCGCCTCCGCACCGGATGGCGGCGGCCCGCAGGGCGCTTGATTTTGGCCACCGATCCCACTCAAGAAGACAACATGAGCCAAGCCGCCGACCCGCACGCCTCCGATTTTCGCCACGACTGGAGCGTGGCCGAGATCCGCGCGATCCACGATTTGCCGTTGCTTGATCTGGTGTATCGGGCCGCAGGCGTGCATCGGGCCCACAACGACCCCAGCGACGTCCAGCGCGCGAGCCTGCTCTCGATCAAGACGGGCGCCTGCCCGGAGGATTGCGGCTACTGCTCGCAATCGGCCCACCACAAGGGCACCGGTCTGCCGCGCCAGCGCCTGATGCCGGTGGAGACAGTGCTGGCCGAAGCCGCGGCCGCGAAGGCCAACGGCGCGACCCGCTTCTGCATGGGCGCGGCCTGGCGCAGCCCGCGGGACGGCGCGGAATTCGACTCCGTGCTCGACATGGTGCGGGGCGTGCGCGGTCTCGGGATGGAGGCCTGCGTCACGCTGGGCATGCTGACCGCCAGCCAGGCCGAGCGCCTGGCCGAGGCGGGGCTCACCGCCTACAACCACAACCTCGATACCGGGCCGGACTATTACGACAAGATCGTCTCGACCCGCACCTACGAGGACCGCCTGAATACCCTGGAGCGGGTCCGCGAGGCCGGCATCGGCGTCTGCTGCGGCGGCATCATCGGCCTCGGCGAGGGAGTCGGCGACCGGGTCGCGATGCTGCAGGTGCTGGCCAACCACGCGCCGCACCCGGAGAGCGTGCCGATCAACGCCCTGGCCGCCGTCCCCGGCACGCCGCTCGGCGACACGGCCACGCCGGTCGATCCGTTCGACATGGTGCGGATGTGCGCCACCGCCCGCATCGTCATGCCCAAGGCCCGGGTCCGCCTGAGCGCCGGGCGCAAGGCCCTGAGCCGAGAGGCGCAGGCCCTGTGCTTCCTCGCCGGGGCCAACTCGATCTTCTACGGCGAGCGCCTGCTCACCACCGCCAACAACGAGGCGGATTCCGACGCGGCCCTGCTGCAGGATCTCGGCATCCGGGTCGCCGAGCCGATCCTCGCCGCGGCAGAATAGGGTCTCACGCTTCCGCCAGCACGATCCGGAACCGGGCCCCGCCCTCGCCCGGATCGAGGGTCAGGCTGCCGCCGTTGATGCCGATCAGCTCGGCGGCGATCGGCAGGCCGAGGCCGGTGCCGCCCGAGCGCGCCGAGCCCTGGAACGGCGAGAACAAGTTCTCCCGGGCCCGCGCCGGCAGGCCCGGGCCGTTATCGGTCACCAGGATGGTCACCCGGCCCGGCTCCTCGCGGGTGGCGGCGACCCGAACCTCGGCGTCGGGCATTCCGGCGCCGTCGAGCGCCTGGACCGCGTTGCGGACCAGGTTGGCGAGCGCCCGGGCAAGCTGCTCCGGATCGGCCTGGACGCGACATTCGCCGGCCGCCACGCTCACGCGAACGGGATGCGACGCGAGCGCGGCGAGATCCGGCAACTCGGCGAAGAGCGGGGCCAGCGGCGTGCAGCTTAACGTCGGCGCGCGTTCGGAGACGCGCCCGTAGGCCAGGCTCGCTTCGCAGAACCGGATCGCCCGGGCGATGGCCGCGACCAGCCGCGGCGCCACCCGCTGGACCATCGGGTCGGCGGTATCCTCCAGCCGATCGCCCAGGAGTTGCGCGCCGGTCAGGAGGTTGCGCAGCTCGTGGCTGACCTTGCTGACCGCGAGCCCCAGCTCGGCGAGGCGCCGCTTCTGGCGGAGCTGATCGGCCAGGATCCGCTGCATCCGCCCGAGCGCCAGTTCCGCCTGGCCGATCTCGTCGCGGCGGCGGGACGGCGCGATGATCCGGCCGGCATCCTCCGGGTTCTCCGCGAAGGCGGTGATGCTGGTGGCCAGCCGCCTCACCGGGCGCACGATCAGCACTTGCAGGACCACGAAGACCAGCCCGGCCGCGGAGGCCGCGATGATCAGCGAGGAGACCAGCAGCCGCAGGGCGTAGTCGATCATCGCGGCGCGCAGGGGCGCCTCGTCGAGCAGGACCTCGACCCGGTCGAAGCCGATGCCCCCCTCCCCGATCACCCGGATCGGTTCACGCACCGGCGCGACCAGGGTCCGCCAGGCGCCCCGAATGGTCGACCAGGCGGTGACGTCGCGCAGGTCGACGGTGTCGGCGACCGTCTCGGGCACCGGCTCGATAGCGAGCAGCCGCTGGGCGCCGCCGCCCCGCACCGCGATCGCCCGGGCGTTGACCCCGGCGAGCAGCCGGCTCTCCACCGCCTCCGAGACCGGCTCGCCGGTGCGGCCGTCGAGGACCAGGGCGGCGACCTGCGCGGCCGCGACCCGGTCCGACATCCACTCGACCCGATAATTGGCGACCGCCGGCACGTAGGTGAGTACCTCCGCCACCACCACGAAGGCGACGGTGACCAGGAACAGCCGGCCGGACAGGCCCAGGCGCGCCGGGGGCCGCTCGGGCACCTCGCGCGACGCGGCGACCGCGGCGGTCGCCGCAGCCGCGACCGTGTCGGATTCGACGGCCACGCTCATCACGCTCCGACCTGGCATTGCGGCGGGCGGGCGACGTAGGGATCATGAAAGCTCGAGCCGTTTCCGGCCTTCGCGCGGGACATGTTCGGGGCGCCATCACTTCGAAGGCGGGAACACAGGCGCATTCCCGCGCGCACTATACGAGCACGATGACGCTGAGGTTGCATGTACCTTGGAACACCTCGAAGAACGTCCACGGCCAAGCGGGCGGGCACGTGGGCGGGCACCCAGAGCGGCGTTCCGTCCCGGCGTGCCGCTCAATCGCCCCTCAACCGCTTCGGAACCGTCGGCTCAGCACCATGCTGCCCAGAGCGAAGACCGCCAGCATTCCCAGGCCCCCCACCATCTTGGGCGTGATCAGTGCCCGCAGGGTCAGGGCCTCGTCGCAGCCGGGGGCACCGGAGGCCAGGCAGGCGGCCCGGGCGGCCTCGTGGGCGGCGACCACGTCGTCGATCCCGGCGCCGGTGGTGGCGTAGACCAGGGCGCCCGGCAGGAGGCCCAGGAAGGTCGCCAGCACGAAGACCCGCATCTTCACCCCACAGGCGGCCGGCGCGAGGTTCGTCATCCAGAACGGGAACAGCGGCAGCAGCCGCATCACCGCGATGTAGCCGAAGGCGTCGCGCCGGAACCCGTCCGTGAAGGCGGCGAGCCGCGTCCCGCCCATCCGGCGCAGTAGGTCGGCCCCGGGTCCTTTGCCGATGGCGAAGACGATCGCCGCCCCCGTGGTGGCGGCGCAAACCGCTGTCAGCGCACCCGGCACAATCCCGAACAGGAAGCCGCAGATCATGGTGAGGATCAGCGTGGCCGGCACCGAGACCACCACGGCGGCGACGTAGACCAGGTAGGCGGCCACTAGGGCGCGCGCGTATCCGGCCTCGACGAAGTCGTGCAGCCAGGCCCGCGAGGCGAGCAGCCGGTCGAGGCTCAGGAGCTGCGCGACCCCGGAGACCAGCACGATCGCCGAGATGCACAGCAACAGCCCCAGCGGCAGCCAGCGCCGCAGCCGCTTCCAGCGCCCCTCCGGGACGGACGCGAGCCCGGCGTCGCTCACCCGGGCTTGCGCATCCGCAGGATCTTGAAGAAGCCGCCCGGGAAGGTCGGCTTCAGCCCCAGCACCTCGACGCCGTTGCGCCGGGCCCAGGCCTCGATCCGGGTAGCCTTGAAGTCCGACGACCAACCGATCTTGGTGCAGAGCGGGGCAACGACCTCCTCGACCCGGGCCAGCGGCCCGTCGCTCTGCCCGAAATGGTTGGCGAGCACGATGCCGCCACCGGGCCGGACCACCCGCAGGAACTCGGACATCGCGGCCTCGGGGTCGGGTACCAGGGTGATCAGGAACTGCGCCACCACGGCATCGAAGCTCGCATCGGCGTAGCCGAGATGGCAGACATCCATCACCTGCAGGCCCTTCACGTGGGACAGGTTCCGGCGCTTCACCTTGGCGCGGGCGCGCTTAAGCATGTCCTCGGAGAGGTCGACCCCGCAGACGAAGCTCGCCTTCGGGTAATAGCCGAGCGCCAGCCCGGTGCCGACGCCGGCCTCCAGGATCCGCGGCCCGTGCTCGGCCGCGGCCTCGACTGCGGCCCGGGCCGCGGGCTCGGTCAGCTTGTCGTAGACCACGTCGTAGACGGGGGCCCAGCGGGCATAGGCCTTGCGCATCAGGGCCGTGCTCGGCCCGGCCATCTGCGGCTCGCTCAGCATCGTTCAGACTATCCAGAAAGTGAGATCAGGCGGCTTCTCGGGGCCGGGCCGACAACGCGTCGACCCGGCGGATGGTGCCGCCGCCCAGCACCCGGGCCCGGGGGCCGTCGTCGCCGTAGATCGCGCAGGCCTGGCCCGGGGACACGCCGTCCTCGGGTTCGGTCAGCACGACCTCGGCGGTGCCGTCCGGCCCGATGGTCAGCGTGGCCGGGCGCGGCGGCCGGGTCGAGCGCACGCGGACGGCCACTTGCAGGTCGCGCACCGACTCGGCCGGGCCCTCGCCCAGCCAGTTCAGGTCCGAGAGGCGGATGCGGGTCGTCGCCAGCGCCGTGCGCGGGCCGACCACCACCCGGGCGGTGTCCGGCTCCAGGCGCACGACGTAGAGCGGCTCGGCCCCCGACAGGCCGAGGCCCCGGCGCTGGCCGACCGTGTAATGGACGATGCCCTCGTGCCGGCCGAGGACGTGGCCGGCGAGGTCGACGATCTCGCCGGGCCGGGCCGCGTCCGGGCGCAAGCGGGCGATCACGTCGCTGTAGCGGCCCTGGGGCACGAAGCAGATATCCTGGCTGTCCGGCTTCTCGGCCAGCGACAGGCCGAGATCCTTGGCGAGCGCCCGGGTCTCCGTCTTGGACATCTCGCCCAGCGGAAAGCGCAGGAACGCGAGCTGCTCGGCCGTGGTCGCGTAGAGGAAGTAGCTCTGGTCCCGGGCCGGATCGAGGGCGCGATGCAGCGTCCGGCCGCCGCCGGGCAGGGCCCGGCTCGCCACGTAATGCCCGGTCGCTAGGGCGTCGGCGTCGAGGTCCCGGGCCAGCCCGAGCAGATCGCGGAACTTCACCGTGCGATTGCACTCGACGCAGGGGATCGGCGTTTCGCCGGCGAGGTAGCTCTCGGCGAACTTCTCGATCACCGCGTCGCGGAACCGGTCCTCGTAGTCGAGGACGTAATGCGGGATGCCGAGATGCTGGGCGGCCGCGCGCGCATCGTTGATGTCCTGGCCGGCGCAGCACGCGCCCTTGCGATGGGTCGCGGCGCCGTGGTCGTAAAGCTGGAGCGTGACCCCGACCACGTCGAAGCCCTGTCGCTTCAGCAGCCCCGCGACCACGGAGGAATCGACGCCGCCCGACATGGCGACGACGACGCGCGTCTCGTGGGCTGGCTTAGGAAGGTCGAGGGCGTTCATCGCACGGGTCCGCCGCCGCCGGCTGAAAGGCGTTTCGGCTGCACGGCCCGTCTATAGCGGGAGTTCGGCCGGCTTTCCAGGGTGGGGTTTCCTGGACGCCTGCGATGGCACCGCATCGCGCCGTGCGGGGCAGGAAACGCCCCCCGCGCTGTCATTCCGGGTCGCCGCAGGCGAGCCCGGATTCCAGAACCACCGGCAGTGCAAGAGCTTGGCGCCTCGGGATCCCGGGCTACGCTGCGCGGCCGCAGGATGATGGGGCGTGGCGGAACCGGTCTAGCCGGAGTCTGTCGAATAGGACTGAGCTTTTCGCGATGGAGCAAGAAGAGTCTTCCAGCCTGTGTCACCCCTAGCGCGTGCAGGAGAGGGCACTTGGCCACACCCGGGGTTGCGTAGGCTCATCAGACTCCGCTGGAATCAACCTTCGTATCGCTGACGTCTGTGCTTCACCCTGCAACCGGATCTAGACGCTCGGAGCCCGGCAAATCCTGCCTGGCGCGCGGCAGGTTCGGCCCCGGGGGAAGCCCAGCCCTACACTCACCATAAGAAAAAACGTTTTGGTTCAGCCGCTTACCGGGACACTTCGATGGCCTGGCCCTTGCTCGATCCGCAGCGAGAGGAGCCTCACCATGGCGAGCGGCGCAGCGGATCGGTTGGATGTCAGCGGGTGGATTCCGGCCGCTCGCACATCATCCACCACGCGATCGAGCTGGGATGCGGCGGGCGTGGCGGCCCGGGCGGGCGACTCATCGCAGGACCGCTTCGGCGCGGCGCTGAGCGCGGCGCGGGCCCGGGATGATGCGGCGGCGAGCCGCGCCCGCGTGGACGCCCGGCGCGATCAGGCCGATGCGGCCCGCACCGCCTCGGAGCGCGCTCGGGATGCAAGCGACACAGCCAAGGCGCGCGCCGCCGCCCGTCCGGAGGCCCGACCCACCAATCCCGCGAGGCTGGCAGAAGCCCGCACCCAGGCTCCGAGCCTGCCGCCGGCCGAGGCGCGGCCCGCCAAACCAATGAGCCGCCCCGAAACGCAGGGTCCGGCGAAACCGTCGGATCCCACCCCCGCCGCTGGCCCTGGCCGGACCACCGATCCGACGGCGCAGCCGGCCTCTGCCGATGCCGCCGGCACGCCCGTGCGGGACGCTCCGTCTGACGCGACGACCCTCGATGCGGCCAAGACCGACGCGGCTGCAGCCGATCCGGCCGCAGCCGAGACCGCGCAGGCCGAGGCGGTGCCGAGCGAGGTGCCGGCCCAGGCCCCGCTTCAGCCGACGGCGCCGGCCGTCCCCGGCACGGTGCAGGCCCTGCTGGCCGAGCTGATCAAGGGCGCTCCCGTCCAGACCAAGGTGGTCGATGGGCAGGACGGCGAAGTCGGGGTGACCAGCACCGCCGCGTCGGGGACGGCGCTCGCGGACACCTCGGCTGTCGCGGCGGAAGCGGCAGGCGGGAAACCCGGCCTCGCCATGATCGGGGCCAAGACCGGCGCGGCGCCGACGGCGAAGGGCTCGGGCCCTGGCGCGAACCCGGTCGAGGCGGTCAAAGCCGGCGAGGCCGATCCCGCGGGCGCGGAAGCGGCGTCGGGCATGCAGGCCGGCCAGGATTTCCTCGCCGCCCTGGCGGATGCCGGGAAAGGCGGCGCGTCGGCCGGCCTGCTGGCGCCCGCCCCGGCCTCGCCTCAGGGCGGCCCGGACCCGTCCGCCCTCGCCCCGCAGGCAGCAGTCGGGACCAGTCCCGGCGTGACGCACGCCGCTGCGCCCGCTCCGAATCCGACGCAGACCCGGCCGGATCCGGCGGTGCCGATCGGCCAGGTCCCGATGACCATCGGGCTGCGCTCGCTCGCCGGGTCGAGCGAGTTCCAGATCCGGCTCGATCCCGCCGAGCTCGGGCGGATCGACGTCAAGCTCGAGATCGACAAGGCCCGCGGCGCGGTGACGACCCATCTGGTCGTCGAGCGGCCCGAGACCCTGGCGATGCTCCAGCGCGACGCCGGCCAGCTGCAGCAGGCTTTGTCCCAGGCCGGGCTCGACCCGTCCGGGGGCGGCCTCAACCTGTCGCTGCGCAGCGACGGCAACGCCCAGGGCGGCGCGGGCGGCGGCCAGGGCGACGCGCCTCGGAACGGCCAGGCCGCCTGGGCGCAGGATCGGGCCGAGGCGCCCCAGGAAACCGCACCGACGCGCTGGCTGCGCGGCTACGGCGGTCTCGACATCCGAATCTAGCGCGATGCGCGACCGCATCGAACCATCACCCGTCCGGGCTGTCCGCCCCGACGCGCCACGGGAGCGAGCCGCATGACCTCCGGCATATCCGGCGTTACCAACACATCATCCACAGCGACGAGCGTCAGCGGCAATGCCAGCGAGATCGCCGGCAACTTCACGCAGTTCCTGACGCTGCTGACCACGCAGCTCAAGAACCAGAACCCGCTCGACCCGATGGACACCAACCAGTTCACCCAGCAGCTGGTCCAATTCGCGGGCGTCGAGCAGCAGCTCAAGTCCAACGACCGCCTCGACAGCATCCTGACCGCATCGAAATCGGCAAGCTCGGCCTCGGCCACGAGCTATATCGGCAAGAGCATCACGGCCGACGGTAGCAGCTCGCAGCTCTCCAACGGCTCGGCCTCCTGGACGCTGACGCCCGCCCGGGCGGCCCCCAAGGCGGTGGTGACGATCCTTGATTCGAAGAACAACGTGGTGGCGACGCAGACCACGTCGCTCACGGCCGGCAGCCAGACCTACAGCTGGAACGGCAAGACCTCGGCGGGCCTGACCGCACCCGACGGCACCTATTCGATCAAGGTCTCGGCCGCCGACACGACCGGGACGAACGTTGCCGTGGACACCCAGCTGAACGGGACCGTGGACTCGGTCGACCTCAGCGGCACGGCGCCGGTCCTGATGATCGGCTCTCAGAAAGTCCCGCTCAGCAGCGTTCAAAGCATAGGGTTGTCCACAAGTGGCACCTGACGAATCATATCCGAGTGATCCGCTTCAACATCTCTTAAGCGGGCGCAAGTACCTTCAACGCTCGACAGGTCAGTCGAGTGTAGAGCGTATCATGACCGAACCCAGCCGCCCGAGAGTCAAATACGTGATCGGGCCCGACGGCAGTCCTCTGACCATCGCGGATCTTCCGCCGCCGAGCACCCGCCGATGGGTGATCCGGCGCAAGGCAGAGGTCGTCGCCGCCGTGCGCGGTGGCCTCCTCAGTCTCGAGGAGGCGTGCAAGCGCTACACCTTGACCACCGAGGAATTTCTGAGCTGGCAGTTCTCCATCGACCAGCACGGCCTGGCCGGGCTGCGGACGACCCGGATCCAGCATTACCGGCACTGAGCCGCGATCGCGCCGTACGGCCCGATCCCCGGAAACGACACCGTCCGAAGCCGCGTCCGCATCCCGGATGCGGCTTCGTTCCGTTCCGGGACCCAACTTTACGCCCGTCCCGCGCCCGGCATTAACGCCCCGCTAACCATGGGCTGGGCAATTTCTGCCGGGCGGGGCGTCGGGCTCCGTCAGCGTCAGAGTGCAGCGAACCGCCCGTGAAGCCGGTCCTCGATCTCGTCACGAAGCTCGGACCGGCCCGGATCGCCGCCATGGCGGCGGTGACGCTGACCCTGATCGGCTTCTTCGCGTTCATCATCCTGCGGGTGTCGCGGCCCGATATGGGCGTGCTGTTCTCCGACCTGTCGATGCAGGATTCGGCCGCCGTGATCCGCGAGCTCGACAGCCGCGGCATCCGCTACGAGTCGAAGGGCGATACCGGCCAGACCATCATGGCGCCCCGGGCCGACCTCGCCCGGCTGCGCATGGATCTGGCCGGCAAGGGACTGCCGGTCCAGGCCGGCGTCGGCTACGAAATCTTCGATAAGGGCGACGCGTTCTCGTCCACCAACTTCGTCCAGAACGTGAACCACCTGCGCGCCCTGGAGGGCGAGCTCGCCCGCTCGATCCGGGCGATCGGTCGGGTCCAGGCGGCCCGCGTTCACCTGGTCCTGCCCGAGCGGCGCCTGTTCGAGCGCGACCGGGAGAGTCCGAGCGCGGCGATCGTACTGAAGCTGATGGGTGAGCTCGATGCCGGGCAGGTCCGGGCGATCCGCCACCTGGCGGCCTCCGCCGTGGAGGGCCTGAAGCCCGAGCGGGTCTCGATCGTCGACGAGCGCGGGCGCTTGCTCGCCGACGGCGCCAAGGACGCCGACCCCAACGGCGCCAGCGGCTTCGAGGACCGGCAGATCGGCCTGGAGCGGCGCCTGCGCGGCCAGATCGAGGACGTGGTGGCCGGCATCGTCGGCCCGGGCCGCGCCCGGGTCCAGGTGAATGCCGAGCTGGACCTCAACCGGGTCGAGAGCCGCTCCGAGACCTTCGACCCGGAGAGCCGGGTCGTGCGTTCGGCCCAGACCCGGACCGAATCCGCCGTCACCGGCAATGCCGACGGCCAGGTCACCGTCGGCAACGAGCTGCCCGGCGCCAATGGCGGCGACAAGCCGCCGGCCCCGAAGGACGCGACCAACAAGAACGAAGAGACCACCAACTACGAGATCTCGCGAGTCACCAAGACCGAGATCGCCGAGGGCGGCCGGATCAAGCGCCTGTCGGTCGCCGTGGTGGTCGACGGCGTCTACGCCACCGCCCCCGACGGCAAGCAGACCTACGCGCCCCGCCCACCGGCCGAGATCGAGCGGATCACCGCCCTGGTCCGCAGCGCGGTCGGCTTCGACAAGGCCCGCGGCGACCAGCTCGAGGTGGTGAACCTGCGCTTCGCCGAGGCGCCGAGCGTGCCGCAGTTCAGCGAGCCGACCCTGATCCAGTCGCTCCTGGCGCCGACCAAGGACGACGTCCTGCGCATGGCCGAGCTCTCGGTTCTGGCGCTGCTGACGCTGATCGTCCTGCTCACGGTGGTGCGCCCGCTGGTGCGGCAGGTCCTGGCGCCGGTGCCGGCCGCCCCGGCTCTGGCCGGCCCCGCGACCCTCGCCGAGGCGGCCGCCGCCGCGGCCTCGGGTGCCGCGGTCACCATGATCGAGCGCGACAACCCGACGGCCCGGTTGATGGAGTTCGCCAAGATCAACGGCCAGATCCAGGCCGACACGGTCCAGCGCGTCGTCGACATGGTCCGGGCGAGCCCGGCCGAGACCGTCGAGGTGCTGCGCACCTGGATCCAGGAAGAGTAGCGCGTCGAGGATCGGGGACGAACGATGGCGGCAGGACTGGCGGCGAATCTGACGAGCGAGGGCAACAGCGCCTTCGCGGCGATGCCCGGCCCGCAGCGCGCGGCCGCGCTGCTGCTCATGCTCGGCGAGGCCGAGGGCGCGCCGATCTGGCAGATGCTGGAGGAGGACGAGGTCAAGAAGGTCAGCCACGCGATGGTCCAGCTCGGCACGCTGGAGGTCGCCACCGTCGAGAAGCTGATCATCGAGTTCGTGACGAAGCTCAGCAACAGCGGCGGCATCTCGTCGAACTTCGAGCGCACCGAGGCGCTGCTGCTGAAGATCTTCCCGTCCGATCAGGTCTCGCTGATCATGGCCGAGATCAAGGGCGCGTCGGGCAAGCGCGTCTGGGCCTCGATCGCCCAGGTCGATCCGGAGATCCTGGCCTCGTTCCTGCGCAACGAGTACCCGCAGACCGTGGCGGTGGTGCTGTCGCGGGTGCGGGCCGACTACGCCGCCAAGGTGCTCACCATCCTGCCCGAGGAATTCGCGATCGACGTCCTGAACCGGATGCTCCGCATGGAGACGGTGCAGAAGGAGGCCTTGCGCCACATCGAGGAGACCCTGCGGGTCGAGTTCGTCTCGACCATCGCCCAGACCCAGCGCCGCGACGCCCACGAGATGATGGCGGACGTGTTCAACGCCTTCGACCGGCAGACCGAGGGCCGGTTCCTCGCCGCCCTCGACCAGGCCAATCGCGGCTCGGCCAAGCGCATCCGCGAGTTGATGTTCACCTTCGAGGATCTGCTGAAGCTCGACCCGGGCAGCGTCCAGACCCTGCTGCGCGGTATCGACAATGAAACCCTGTGCCGGGCCCTGAAGGGCGCCAACGAGCCGACCCGGGCCTTCTTCATGCGGCAGATGTCGACCCGCGCGGCCAAGAATCTGACGGACGAGATGTCCTCGCTCGGGCCGGTCCGCCTCAAGGAGGTCGACGAGGCGCAGGCGAAGATGACCGAGATCGCGAAGGATCTGGCCGAGAAGGGTGAGATCATGATCGCCAAGAACAGCGCCGAGGAGGAGCTGGTCTATTGAACGTCTCGTCTCCCCAGATCGCGAAGCCGTTCCTGTTCGAGACCGACTTCCGCAGCCCGCGCCCGAGCGCGGCGGCCCAGCGCGCCGCCGAGGCGGCCGCCCGCGCGGAAGTCGAAGCCCATGCCCGCGGCGTGCAGGAGGGCCTGGTCCAGGCCGAGGCCCGGATCCAGGGCCGGCTCGCCGACGCGCTGAGCCACCTGGCCCAGGCGGCCACCGCCCTCCTCGCCCGGGCCGACGCGCACGATGCCGCGCGCGACGCGCAGGCGGTCGAGGTCGCGATGCTGATCGCCCGCAAGGTCGCCGGGGAGGCGCTCGATGCCGCCCCGCTCGCCAGCATCGGCGAGGCCGCCCGCACGGCGCTCCAGCACCTGCGCGGCGTGCCCCATCTCGTGGTCCGCGTGCATGACGGCCTCGTCGAGGACGCCGAGGCGCTGGTGAAGACGCTCGCCCGCGAGCGCGGCTACGAGGGCCGCCTCGTGGTGCTGGGCGATCCCGACATGCAGGCGGGCGACGCCCGCATCGAATGGGCCGACGGCGGAATCGTGCGCGAGCGTGCCCGCATCGAGGCCGCCGTCGCCGACGCCCTCGGCCTGCCCCCGACCCCGTAAGGAGCCCGGATGTCCGACGATTTCAGCCTGCCCCAGCTCGGCGACAACGATCCCGACTACGCCGCGGGCTCGATCCGGGACGCGCCTACCACCCCGAAGACCGCCGCCGACCTCGAGCAGTTGTTCGACGTGCCCGTGATGGTCTCAGCGGTGCTCGGCTCCTCTCGGATGCCGATCGGCGACCTGCTCCGCCTCGCCCCCGGCGCGGTGCTCGAACTCGACCGGAAGGTCGGCGAGGCGATCGACGTCTTCGTCAACAACCGGCTCGTCGCCCGCGGCGAGGTCGTCCTCGTCGAGGACCGGCTCGGGGTGACGATGACCGAGATCGTCAAGGGCGAATAGTTTTCTGGACCTGTGCCGGTAGCGCCCGCCCCGCTGAGGCGGCGCCCCATCGGCGCCACGACGTTTGAGAAGGACGAACCATGCGGCTCCTGATGATCGGGCGGCTCAACGGCGAGCTGATCACCGCCTCCAAGATCGCGATGCGGCGCGGCGCCTCCGTCACGCAGGCGGACGCAATCCCGCAGGGCCTCAATGTCCTGCGCGCCAAGGGCGCCGACCTGATCATGATCGACGTGTCGCTGGCGGTGCGCGACCTCGTCGACGCCCTGGAGGCCGAGCGCATCCGCACCCCGGTGGTGGCCTGCGGCGTCTCGGCCGACGCCCAGACCGCGGTCGCGGCGATCCGGGCCGGCGCCAAGGAATACATCCCGCTCCCGCCCGATCCCGAGCTGATCGCTGCGGTGCTCGAGGCGGTCGCCTCCGACCGCGCGGCCTTCGTCTGGCGCGATCCGTCGATGGAGCGGGTGGTCAAGCTCGCCGAGCAGGTCGCCCCGTCCGAGGCCTCGGTGCTGATCACCGGTGAGAGCGGCACCGGCAAGGAGGTGCTGGCGCGCCACGTCCACCTGAAGTCGAACCGGGCCAGCAAGCCATTCGTCTCGGTCAATTGCGCGGCGATCCCCGAGGCCCTGCTCGAATCCGAACTGTTCGGCCACGAGAAGGGCGCGTTCACCGGCGCGGTCGCCCGCCGCATCGGCCGGTTCGAGGAGGCCAATGGCGGCACGCTCCTGCTCGACGAGATCTCCGAGATGGATGTGCGCCTGCAGTCGAAGCTGCTGCGCGCCCTCCAGGAGCGGGTGATCGACCGGGTCGGCGGCACCGCCCCGGTGCGAGTCGATATCCGCGTGCTCGCGACCTCGAACCGCAACCTGATGGACGAGGTCCGCAAGGGCACGTTCCGGGAGGACCTGTTCTACCGGCTCAACGTCGTCTCGCTGAAGCTGCCGGCCCTGCGCGACAGGCCGGCCGACATCCTGGAACTCGCGGCCCATTTCGCGCGGAAATACGCCGAGGTGAACGGCGTGCCGGCCCGCCCGCTCAGCGCCGAGGCGCGGGCGCTGGTGCTGAAGAACCCCTGGCGCGGCAACGTCCGCGAGCTGGAGAATACGCTGCACCGGGCGGTGCTGCTGGCCTCCGGCCCCGAAATCGGCCCCGACGCGATCCTGTCCCCGGATGGCGAGTCGATCGCAACGGCGGGCCCGGCCGGCCGCGCCGTCCAGGCCGCCGAAGCCGCCACCCGCGGGCTTGTCGGCCGGACCGTGGCGCAGGTCGAGTGCGACCTGATCCTCGACACCCTCGACCATTGCCTCGGCAACCGCACCCATGCGGCTAAGATCCTCGGCATCTCGATCCGCACCCTGCGCAACAAGCTCAACGAGTACGTCTCGGCCGGCCTCGACGTGGCCGAGCCCGGCGCCGTCCGGGCGAGCGCGGCCTACGGGTAGGGCAGGCTATCAGCAGCGCTCGCAACGGCGATCACCGTCCTTGCGAGCACAGCGATGACGCCATAGCGGAACGTCCCGGGCCGGGGCCACGTCAGTGCCCGTTGCGGGACGCCTTGTTGGCCTCGTTCTGGGCCGCGAAGGCCGCGTCGAGCTTGCGCAGGGATTCGTAGCGGGCGACGTCGCCCTCGACGTCGCGGATCGTCTCCTCGACGAGGTGGCGCTGAAGCGCGACGCGCGGGTCGTCGGGGGGCAGCGCCTCGCGCTCCTGCAGGCGGAGCACGGCCTGCCGCACCACGGTGTAGACCGCTTCGCGCTCCGCCCGGCTCATCGAGGGCTGGATCGCCTTCGCGACGAGATCGGAGAAATCCGACATGGAGTGTTAGACTTCGCTCATCGATCGGGAGAGGCCCGAGGTGCAGGGCCGTCTCCCTCTACAGACCGCGCGGCGCGGGATCCAGACCCCGCAGCGCCGGCTCACATCCGCTGGTCGCGGATGCCGGCGATCAGAAGCGAGGACGAGCTCCAGAGCACGAAGAAGCAGAAGAACGCCACGATCAGGGTATGGCCCCGCTCGGGGTAGAGGCTGTCGGTCGGCAGGACCGGCGGCACGAAGGTCGCCAGGAAGATGTGCTGCTTGCTGGCCGAGATCCGGGCCCGGTCGAGCAGCATGTTGGCCGATTCCTCGAGCTTCTCGGCGATGGTCCGCTCGACCAGCAGGCCCTCGTACTGGAGCAGCGCCTCGGTCAGGTTGGCGCCGCCGCCCGCGGCCGCGCCGGCATTGGTCAGCTCGTCCTGCAGCGTCTTCATCTGCTGGTCGATGGCCGCGATGTTCGCAACCAGCGTCTGGATCGAGCGCGAGCGCTCATCCAGGTTCGAGCTGCGCAGGACCTGAAGATCAGTCTCGAGCTTGAGCCTCTCCTTGCGCAGGAGCGTCAGCGTGGTGAGCGTCCCTTCGGCGGTCTTGATCGGGTCGATCACACCCCACTGGTTCCGGAAGCTCTGCACCCCAAGATGGGCTTTGCGCAGGCGCTCCTGGGCCACCGTCGCGTCCGCCTGGGCCTGCTTGACCATATCGGCCTGGGCGCGCTTCGAGATGTCGTTGATCAGCGCCTCGGCCCGGCTCACCACCTCGCGGGCGATGGTCAGGGCGTCCTCCGGCGTGAAGGCGCGCACCGACAGGCGGATCACGCCCGAGATCGAGTCGATATGCGCGTCGACGTGTTTGCGCCAATACTTAGTCAGGTCCTCGATCGGGTCGCTCGGATCGAACCGGGCCCAGAAATCCGCCTCGGATCGGGAGAACATCTTCGAGATGCCGATGCTCTTTTCCAGCGCCTCCACCAGCGTCTGGCTGGCGATATAGTCGCGGACGATGAAGCTGTCCTGGCTGTTGTGCTTCTGAATCAGGTTCGTGTACTGACCGAGCGAGATGTTCTCCATCGGCTCGACGTTGCCGCGCACCGCGAACTGAGCCTCGGCGATGTACTGGTTGGAGGCGAAGGCGAACAGGTACAGGCCGACCACCAGGGTCGGCAGCAGCACGAACATCCCGACGCGGCGGATAATCCGCGCACCGTAGCTCGACGTGTCCTCCCGGCGACGGCCGAGGCCGGGCAGCCGCGTCCAGTCGAGGCGCTCGCGCGCCGCGGCCACCAGCGCCCGGGCGCCGCGCTTCTCCGGCACCGGACGGATCGTCTCCGCGCCGTGACGCAGCTCGGTCATCGTCGATGGGGCGAACGTCACGAGTTCGCTTTCGCGCGTGTCGTCCTTGACGTCGTCGAAGCTCATCCGCTCACTGTTCCTGGGTCTGCGCCGGATCCGCCACCGCGAAACCGGCCGGAGGACGGCCCGTGCGCAGCGCCGAAATCCCGTTCTTTTCGGCCCTTTTTAAGGCACCGCCCCCAGCCGCTGCTGCACCGCGGCGACGGGCAACGTAGCCGGCCTCGGTATCGCGCCGTACAATCTCCCGATGATGACACTCCCTCGCGTCGCCCCCGAATCCGGAGACCGCCCGGCCGGTCGCCCGGCCCGGACCCAGTCGGCCAAGACCAAGATCGCCGAGGTGGTGGTGGTCTGCACCAAATGCGCCAAGCGCCAGGGGCTGCGCCCGCGCGAAATCCGGGCGCTCCTGAAGGGTGCGGCCAAGCAGGCGGTCAGGGACGGGCTGCTCACCGGGCGGACCAAGCTCTGCATCGTCGAGTCGGGCTGCCTCGGGCCCTGCCCAAAACGCGCGGTGGCGGTGGCCACGGGCGCGAGCCTGGCGGAGGGCCGCGTCGTCCTGCTCGATCCCGATGCCGCCCCCCAGGAAACCC
This sequence comes from Methylobacterium sp. ARG-1, assembly GCF_001262595.1. NCBI lineage: Bacteria > Pseudomonadati > Pseudomonadota > Alphaproteobacteria > Hyphomicrobiales > Methylobacteriaceae > Methylobacterium > Methylobacterium sp. ARG-1. The sequence goes on along the minus strand of NZ_LHCD01000016.1, from coordinate 6,599 downwards.
TCGCCGCCGTGCTGCGCCCCGTGCTACCGCGGCGGCGCGCCCCCGAATTCGGCCCCAATACATCCCTAGCGGCGGTGCCACCTGCCGAATCGCCGCCGGCTGCTTGACTGGCGCAACCTGGAGCGCTCGCCCTTGCCCGCCATCTGGCGCACCTCATCCGCGGGACGGTCGTGAGCGGCGGCCGCCCCCCCCGGACCCACCGGATCGGCCTCGCCGTGCTGCGCCGGTTGCCCCTGATCGGCACGCTGATCGGCCTCGGCCTGGCGGTCTGGCTCGTGGCGACCAACGATCTCTCGGCAGTGGCCGCGGCGTTCGGGCGGATCGGGCTCGTGGGCTTTGCCGGCGTGACGCTGGTCCGCGCCCTCGTGGTGCTGGCCTGCGGCTTCGCCTGGGCGCGCATCCTCGACGGGCTGTCGCCCGCCCCGGCCTCGGCTTGCCTGATCCTGCGCTTCGTGCGCGAGGGCATCAACGTGCTGCTGCCGGTGGCCTCGGTCGGCGGCGACGTGCTCGGGGCGCGGCTCCTGACCTTCTGGGGCGTGACCGGCACCCTGGCGGCGGCCTCGGTGCTCGCCGACATGCTGTTCCAGGTCGGCACGCTGGCGCTGTTTGCCGCCCTCGGCGCCAGCCTGCTGAGCCAGGTCGAGGGCCCGGCCGCCGCCGAACTCGCCCATTGGACCCTGCGGACCCTCGCGGTGGCCGGCCTGGCGGTGGCGGCCTTCTTCGCCTTCCAGCGCACCGGGATCGTGCGCGTGGTCGAGGACCGCATCGCGGCTCTGGGACGGCGCTTCGTGCGCGAGACGGAGGCCCGCCCGGAGCCGCCCCAGCGGATCCAGGGAGCGCTCGACACGGTCTGGGCGGCGGAACGGCGTGGCCGGCTCGTCCAGTCCTTCGCCCTGCACGCGCTCGCCTGGCTGCTCGGCGCCGCCGAGGTCGCGGTCGTGCTCACCTGCATCGGCGTCGAGAGCATCAACCTGTCGGAGATCCTGGTGATCGAGGCGCTGAGCCAGGCGATCAAGGCCGCGGCCTTCCTGGTGCCGAGTGGGCTCGGCGTGCAGGAGGGCGGTCTCGTCCTGGTCTGCGGCCTGTTCGGGATCGATGCCGGCACGGCGATCGCCCTCTCGCTCGCCCGGCGCGTCCCCGATGTCGTCCTCGGCCTGCCGGCGCTGCTGGTCTGGCAGAACCTCGAGGCGCGGCGCACGGGCGTGCGCCCGGCCACACCCAGCTGCGACCGCCCGTGACCGCGATGCTCGTGACGACGAACGCGCCGACAGGCCGCCCGGTGGTGACCCTCCACGTCCCGATCCTCGCCGCGCTGATCGGCACCCTGCTGAGTGCCGGACCGGCCCTGGCCCAGAGCCTCAGCGTCGATCTCGGCGCGGGCGGGACCACCGAGCGGGCGCTCCAGCTCGTCGCGCTGATCACCGTCCTGGCGGTGGCGCCCTCGGTGCTGGTGATGGCCACCGCCTTCACGCGGATCGTCGTCGTGCTGTCGATCTTGCGCTCGGCGCTCGGCACCCAGACGGCACCGCCGACCGCGGTGATCGTCAGCCTGGCGCTGTTCCTGACCGCCTTCGTGATGGCCCCCACCGGCCGGGCCGCCTACAGCGCCGGGATCGAGCCCTTGGTCGCCGGCCGGATCACCCAGGCCCAGGCCTTCGAGCGGGCCTCGGCGCCGTTCAAGACGTTCATGCTCAAGAACGTGCGTGAGAAGGACCTGAAGTTGTTCCTCGATCTGGCCAAGGTGCCGGTGCCGAAGGGGCCGGAGGATGTCGGCCTCGAGATTGTAACCCCGGCCTTCATGATCTCGGAGCTGCGCCGCGCCTTCGAGATCGGGTTCCTGCTATTCATCCCGTTCCTGATCATCGACCTCGTGGTCGCGTCGGTGCTGATGGCGGTGGGCATGATGATGGTGCCGCCCGCCACCGTCGCCCTGCCGTTCAAACTGATCTTCTTCGTGCTGGTCGACGGCTGGACCTTGGTGGCCGGATCGCTGGTCCAGAGCTACGGCGGATAGATTCACTTAGGCAAGTCTATAGAGTTTCGAATAGCATTTTAACTCAGGTTTAGCAAACTCTCGCTAACAGAGTGCATGTTCTTCATGCGCCACTACATTCGCGATCGAGGAGGGGCGGCAGCGGTTGAGTTCGCGCTGGTCGCGATGCTGTTCATCCTGAGCCTTCTATTCATCATGACCGTGGCCACGATCCTGTTCATCAATCAGGCGCTGGACTACGCCACGACCCGCGCGGCCCGACAGATTCTCACCGGCGCCGCCCAGGCGAACGCCCTCGATCAGGCCAGCTTCAAGGCCTCGCTGTGCAGCAACCTGCCGGCGACGCTGAAATGCAGCAACCTCATCGTCAACCTGTACGTGGTGCCGCCCGGAAGCTCATCCAGCGGTTACTACACCTACGTGAAGTCCGACCTCAGCGGCCTGGCGATCCCACCGCTGACCCCGGGTTCCGGCCAGTACACCCTCGGCACGCGCGGGCAGTTCCAGTATCTCCTGGTGATCTATCCGATCACCTTCCTGCCCTCCGCCTTCGCGTCGATGCTCGGCGGCGGCGCGACCTTCAACGGTGCCCCGGCCTACCTGACGGTCTCGACGGCGGCGTTCCGCAACGAGCTGTTCTGATGGCGCCCGGGATGCGTGGAGCATCGTCCCGTAAGGTGCGCCCCGGCTTCCGGGATGATGCGGCTCGACAGGCTCGCGCAGCGTGTCGGCTCCGGGCGGTGCGCTTCCTGCGGGACAGGCGGGCGGTCTCGGCGATCGAGTTCGCGCTGATCCTGCCGGTGCTGCTGATCCTGATGCTCGCCGGGACCCAGCTCGTCACCTACGTCAATGCCAGCCGCAAGGTCGGGCTGGTCGCCCAGTCGATCAGCCAGATGATCTCCCAGGCGATGCCGCCTGCGGGCTCGACGGTGGCGACCGTCAACGCCACCGACCTGCATTTCAGCTTCGATTCCGCGCTCGTCCTGTTCCCGTACCTGATGAAGGACGGGCCGCGGCAGGGCCTGCAATGGTGGCAGGACATCGCCATTACCTACGCCGCCGTGGCGTTCACCCAGACGGCGTCGAACTGCACCGGCGGCGACCTGAGCGCCTGCTACATGGGTGCCGTCGTGTGGACGAGTTCGGGAACGACCGGGGGGAATTACCGGCCTTGCGCGGTCCCCCAGCTCCCGGCTGCCGATACCGCTCCGCCGAGCCGCACGACGCTGCCGCGCTCGGTGTTCGGGCCCGGCTCGATCGTCGTGGTCGACGTGGTCTTCAACTTCAAGCCGACTTTCGGCGCGCGGTTCATCCCCGCGGTGCGGATCGCCCGCTCGATGTACGTGCAGCCGCGCTACGCCACGCTGGTCAATTTCGACCCGGCGGGCAACGATGGGATCGCCGTGAAATGCCCGGGCTTCTGAACCGCGCGCGCCGCCTCGTCGCCCGGGCGGCATCCATCGCCGGCGCGCGCTCCGGCAACGTGACGATCCTGTTCGCCCTGAGCCTGCTGCCGATGGTCGGCCTGATCGGCTACGGGGTCGATTACGGCGTGGCGATCACCGACAAGGCCAAGCTCGACGCCGCCGCGGACGCGGCCGCCATCGCCGCGGTGGCGACCGCCAAGGCCTACATCGCCGCCAATCCGGGCCAGGCGAACGTCACCGCCAACGCCATCGCGGCCGGTGTCGCCCAGGCCTCGAAAGCCTTCACGGTCAATGCCGGCACCGTGCCGTTCGCCCAGGTGCAGCTTCAGACGCCGCAACTGGTGCGGACCAGCCAGACGCTCAGGTCGACGGTCATCTACAGCGCCACGGTGAAGAACAATTTCGGCCAGATCTTCTGGAGCCCGACCACGACCTTCTCCAACACGGTCACGGCCTCGGCCGACCTCGCGAGCTATCTCGATTTTTACCTGCTGCTGGACGTGTCGGGCTCCATGGGCCTGCCGGCGACGACGACCGGGATGAGCAAGCTTGCAAGCCAGAACAACGACATGAGTAACGACTACAAGCAGGGCTGCCAGTTCGCCTGCCATTACCCGGGCAACAACGGCTGGAACTTGGCCGCCGGCAAGATCCAGTTGCGCTCGGACGCCGTCAACAACGCGGTCTGCTCGCTGATCCAGCGGGCCGCCAATCCGTCCGTGACCAGTCAGTATCGCGTCGGCCTGTACCCGTTCATCAACCAGCTGGGCACGCTGGCCGACATCAACAGCTCGATCGCGACCCTGAACACCGCCGCCCAATGCGCCCAGTCCTGGCCCCTCGCCCTGACCAGCCTGCTCGATACCGGAACGACCCAGCTCTACACGAATAACGATCCGAGCACCGGCATCGGCTCCGGCGGCACGCATTTCGAGGTCGTCCTGCCGCAGATGAAGACCACCATCACCAATGCCGGCGGGTTCGGCGACGGCTCCAGCATCAGCGCCCGCAAGCCCTTCGTGTTCCTGATCACCGACGGGATGCAGAACGGCCAGCACTATTATATTTACAAGAACAACAAGTACTACTACCCGGGCAACCCATCCAAGTTCTCGGGCTACGGCAGCGCCGGCTTCGATACGTCGACGCCCTCGCAGATCGATCCGTCGCTCTGTACTGCGCTGAAGAGTGCCGGGGCAACGATTTCGATCCTGTACATCCCCTACAACATCATCAGCTTCAAAGATTACGGCGGGATCGTCGCCGGGGAGAACAAGAAGGTGAATGCCTTCAGCCCGACCCTGGCGACGCCCCTACAGAATTGCGCCTCGCCGGGGTATTTCTACACGGCCAACAGCCCGGACGACATCACGAGCGCCCTCACCGCGATGTTCGACAAGGCCCTGCAGGTCGCGCGGCTGACGCAGTGAGGGCTGATTTCTCCAAGTCACCCTCACCGTCCTTGCGAGCGCAGCGAAGCAACTTAGGGAAGCGACACCTTCGGAGATCGCGCACCGGGCTGGGTTGCTTCGCTACGCTCGCAATGACGGGGGGAGCGATTGAGGACCAGGATCAGGCCTCGACGATGCGCACGTCCGAAAAGCCCTCGTCGCGTGTCGGCGGCTCGAACAGGCCCGCGACCGAGCGGATGCTCGCCTCCGGGACGATCCGGTCTGCCGGTCGCTGCCGGTTCCGCTCCAGGGCGATCGCGAGGGGCACGCGGATCCAGATGGCCTCGACAGGAACGCCGTGGCGGCGCGCGATCGCGATGAGCGGCGCCCGGTGCCGCGCCCCCGGAAGGGCCGCATCGACATAGAGGCTGCCGGCATCCGGATCCTGGCCGGCGATCCAGCTCGACTTTCCCGCCCCTTGCAGGCCGCAGACGATCGCGACCCGCGCGATGCCACCGTGCGCCAGAGCCCGGTCCAGCGCCGCGTAGGCCAAGCGCCACGCCTCGGCGGTGCGCTCCGGCGTCCAGAGACGGCCAGATCCGGTCTCGAGGAAGCTGTCGGGGTCGATCACCAGGGCCATGGCGCGGCTCAGCCCGGCGGCGTGCCCGGGGTCTCGACGCTGCTTTGGCGCTCGGCCGCCGCCGCGCCGCGCTCGGGCAAGGCGGTCTCGGGGTAGCGCTTGCGGTACTCGGCCAGGAAGGCCGACAGGGTCTCGGCCTTGGTGGCGCGGGCCGCGATGGCGCGGAATTCCGGCGTCTTCGTCGGGTTGGCGCCGGTGAGCAGCGCGAAGCTGCGGGCGTCCGGGCTCTCGGCCATCGCCTCCGAGAACTTGGCCTTCAGCCGCTCCAGGCCTATCGCCTCGCCGGCAAGGTCGTAGGCGATCGCGGCGCGGATGGCGTCGGCCCGGGCCTGCTCATCCAGGGGCCGGCCGGCGCGCCAAGCGTCGCCCAGCAGCGCCTCGTGCGACTCGCCGGCCTCGCGCCAGCGGCGGGCGCCCCAGTAGATGTCGGCCCGCAGGCGCTCGATATCCGAGCCGGTCTCGCCCTCGATCGTCTCCAGGGCGAGGTCGGTGCGGGTGAGGTCAGACAGGGCGCGGGCCCGGACCAGGGCGCGGGCGCGGGTCAGCTCGCTGGGCAGCTCGGGCAGGTTGGTGGCGTCGAGCACCTGCAGCGCCCGCATCGGCTTGTCGTCCATCAGCCGGATCGTGGCGAGCCGGGCCGCCACGGCGGAGCGGGCCGGGCCGGTGAGCCGATTGTCGATCTGGTACTGGAGCAGGTCGGCGGCCGAATCCAGGAGGTCCAGCCCGACCAGCCGGTCGGCCAGCCGGCGCACCACCTCGTCGCCGCGCCGGCCGATCGGGGCCAGCTCGCGGAAGTCGAAATACAACGCCACCGCGTCGACCCCGGAGAGCGTGTCGCCCTTGTCGGTCAGGTAGAGGTTCTCAAAGGCGGTCCGCACCTCGCGGGCGAGCGCCTGGGTGGCCGGGTCGTTCGGCGCGTAGGCATTGGCCCGGCGCAGGACCGTGAAGGCGTCACGCCAGCGTCCGGCGCCGAGATAGAGCCGCGCCAGGCCGACCGAGATGCCGGTCTCGGTCGGGCCGCCGTGCCAGGTCATGGCCAGCCGCTCCAGCCGGTCCAGCGCCGCGTCCGGCTCGAGCTTGCCGGAGGCGCGGGCGAGCAGCGTGCCCCGCAGCTGCGCCTCGGCCGCCACCGGCCGCTGGCCGACCTG